>NZ_JBFAOF010000874.1:0-3050 GCF_040675125.1 Spirillospora sp. NPDC049652
ACGACGAAACCCCCGCGAGGCCCCTGCCGCCCGGCCGGCCGCTGACGGCCGTGCGGGCGGCGACCCGACGAGGTCCGGAGGGCCGGCCGGGCTCAGCCGAGGCGGCGGGGGCCCAGCTCGGGGCGCGGGCCCATGGGTCGTTGCAGGCGCAAGCGGACGCCCCGCACCGAGACCCCGGAGGCGTCCGCGATCACCGGGTTCAGCTCCAGCCGGGCGACCTCGGGCAGATCGTCACCGAGCCGCGCGACCCGCTGCAGCAAGTCCTCGACGGCTGGGACGGCCACCGGTTCCGCGCCCCGGTGGCCGAGCAGCAGCGGCGCGGTCCGGATGGCGCGGACCATCTCGGCCGACTCGGCGTCGGTGAGCGGCGCGAGCCGGTAGGCGCGGTCGTCCAGCAGCGCGGCGGTCTCGTCGGCGAGCCCGAACGACACCACGGCGCCGAAGGACGGGTCTTCCGAGGTCACGATGCGGACGGGCACTCCCGGGCCGTCACCGTCCGTCTCAGGCCCGTCCGCGGCCACCCCTTCGACCACGGTCTCCAGGGACGAGGAGGCCGGGGCCGTGTCCGGCTCCGCCAGCTCGATGCCGTAGCAGGTCAGCAGCTCGGCCGCCTGCGCGCGCGAGGCCGTGAGCGGGGCGGCGTCGCCGGGCAGGTCGGCCAGCCAGCCGCCGACCAGCGCGCGGGCGCGGCGGCGGTCCTCCGGGGTGACCTGGTCGAGGACGCGGCCCGGCGGGCGTTGCCGCCACTGCGCGTACCTGATCACGTAGGCCAGCGCCCGGACGGCGTCCTCGGGGGCCGGGTAGGACGGCACCGACCCGGCGGCGGCGCTGCCGTCCGGAGCGGTGATCCGCAGGTCGGCGGGCATGCCCTTGTGGCCCAGGTAGGTCGCCACGATCGGCTTGGACGACCCGGCCGCCAGCCGCAGGATCTTCTCCGGGACGCGCACGTCGTAGCCGCCGATCGTGGGCGGGGTGAACAGCGCGACGACGGCGTCCACGTTCTCGTCGCGCAGTGCGGAGGCGAGGGCCGCCTCGTACGCGTCCGCGTCGGCGAGGGGGCCCAGGTCCACCGGCGGGCGGACGCGCAGGCCGTGGGCGACCGCCGCGTCCTGGGCGAGCAGGCCCAGCGAGTCGGAGTTGTCGATGATCGCGATGCGGTCCCCGGCGGGGAGCGGCTGGTAGGCGAGCAGCTGCGCGACGTCGAACAGCTCGGAGAGGTCCTCGACCCTGATCACGCCCGCCTGCGCGAACAGGGCGCTCACGGCGTGGTCGGGCAGGCTCAGCGCGCGGGCCGCGTGCCCGAGCGGGACCCCCTGGGTGCTGCGTCCGCTCTTGACCGCGACGATCGGCTTGCGCCGCGACAGCCGGCGGGCCAGGCGGGCGAACTTGCGCGGGTTTCCCAGGGATTCGAGGTAGAGCAGGACGGCCTTGGTGGCCGGGTCCTCCTCCCAGTACTGCATGAGGTCGTTGCCGGAGACGTCCGCGCGGTTTCCGGCGGAAACGAACGTGGAGAGGCCGATTCCGCGTTCGGCGGTCCGCTGGAGGATCGCCGTGCCCAGCGCGCCGGACTGCGAGAAGAAGCCCACCGGACCGCGTCCCGGCAGGGTGGGGGCGAGGGTCGCGTTAAGGCGGATGTCCTGGTCGGTATTGGCGATACCAAGGCAGTTGGGGCCGACCACACGCATGCCCCAGGCACGCGCCAGGCGGACGAGTTCCTCTTGGCGTGCGCGCCCTTCCGGCCCGGATTCGCCGAATCCCGACGAGACCACGACCAGCCCGTGAACGCCCTTGCTCGCGCACTGCTCCACGACCTCGTGCACGGCATTGGCCCGGACGGCGACGACGGCGAGGTCGATGTCATCCGGGATATCCAGGACGGACTCGTACGCGCGCACGCCCGCGACGGCCTTGGCGGTCGGGTGCACCGGGTAGACGGGACCGCTGAAATCGCCGCCCAGCAGGTTCCGCAGGACGGTCTGCCCCACACTGTGCTCGGCCCGGCTCGCGCCCACGACCGCCACGGACTTGGGCGTCATGAGGCGCTGGATGGACCGCGCCTCGGCCCGGTGCTCGCGCGCGGACGTGACCTCCACGGAGGTCTCGGTGGGCTCGATGTCGAGGACGAGTTCGATCACGCCGTCCTCGAAGCGCTGCTCGGCCCGGTAGCCCGCCTCCCGGAAGACCCGCGTCATCCGCCGGTTGTCGGGCAGGACGCTGGCCACGAACCGGTGCAGGCCCCGCTCGCGGGCCGCGGCGGCGATGTGCTCCAGCAGGACGGCCCCGAGGCCGCGCCCCTGGTGCGCGTCCTCGACGAGGAAGGCGACCTCGGCCGTCCCGGGCCGGTCGGTGAGCCGGTCGTACCGGACGACCGCCACCATGTCGCCGCCGATCGTGGCGATCAGCCCGACGCGGCGGTCGTGGTCCACGGTGGTGAAGTGCGCGATCTCACGGTCGGACAGGTGCGGGCGGGGCGAGAAGAAGCGGTAGTAGATCGTCTCGGCCGACAGCCGGGCGTAGAAGGACCGCAGCAGGTCGGCGTCCTCCGGCCGGATCGGCCGCAGGTGCGCCGTCCCGCCGTCGGTGAGGACGACGTCGGCCTCCCAGTGGTCCGGATAGTCACGCTGGTCCCGATGGTCCCGCTTGCTCTCCCCGCTCACGCACCCGAGACTAGGCCACGGGTCACCGTGACCCGCGTCCGCCTCGACCGTGAATGCACCGGTCCGGGCGGTGTGAAGCGGCATGCCCTCGGCATCGCCGCGCGTTCGAGACCTCATCGGAGGTCAAGAGCTGTTACGGTCGTGCCTACGCCCTGCCCCGCGCGAACTCCGCCCAACGCCCTGCCTACGCCCACTCCGCCGCTCATGCGGGCCGTGTTGATCGAGGTGATGACCCCATGACCCGGGTAGTCGTGGTTGGCGACCTGATGACCGACACCGTGGCACGTGCCGCCTACCCCCTCGCGAAGGGCAGCGACACGCCCGCGGCCGTCACCAGCCATGGTGGCGGGTCCGGCGCCAACGTCGCCGCCTGGCTCGCGCTGGAGGGCGCGG
>NZ_JBFAOF010000875.1:0-3049 GCF_040675125.1 Spirillospora sp. NPDC049652
GGTCGCCGCACCACCGCCCGGACGCCTGACCGGAGGGCCGCCGGTGGTGGTTCCGCCGCCCGGAGCGGTTCCGGTGGGGGCGGTTCCGGCGGTGAAGGCGCCCGCCGGGGCGTCGCGCAGCGGGGTCCGCAGGACGGTCTCGCCGTAGCGGAGCACCAGCCGCTGCATCTCCTGGCCGATCAGCGCGGGGTCGATCACGCCCTGCGTGAGGACGCCGAGGCAAGTGCCCTCGGCCGCGCCGCGCAGGAACAGCACACCGCCCTCGTACTGGGCCATCACCTGGTAGAGCGCGCGCTGGCCGGTGCCGTACGTCCCGGCCACCGACCGGGACACCGACAGCAGGCTCGTGCAGGTCGCCGCCAGCCGCTCCGAGTCGTCCCGGCCGAGGGACGCCGAGCGCGCGATGACCAGGCCGTCCCGGGAGCACAGGATCACGTGGCGGACGCCGGCGACGCGGGCCAGTGAGTCGATCATCCAGTCCTGGTCAGCGGTCAAGGTCGTCTCCCGGGGACGGCGTTTCGGTGGCGGCCGACGTGTCGGCCTCGGAGGGGTGCGGAGTCGAGCCGGACGCCCGCCCCGCCGCGCCGCCTTCGGACACGTCCGCGACGGACACGTCCGCGACGGGTGCGTCCGCGACGGGTGCGTCCGCGACGGGGGCTTCCACGGAGGATGCTTCCACGGCGGGTGCGTCCGTGGCGGGTGCGTCGGTGACGGGTGCGTCGGTGACGGCCACGTCCGTGGCGGGTGCGTCGGCGTCCGGCGTGCCCGCGTCGGGCGTATCGGTGGCGGGTGCGTCTTTGGCGCGTTCCGACGGCTCTGACGCGGTCGCGTCGGGCGCGGCGGGGTCGGGGTCGGGGGAGGTGAAGAGTGAGGCGATGAAGGCGCCCGCCTCGTCCGGGCTGGACGGCGGGGGCGCGAGTTCGGACACCGGCCCGGAGGCCGAGCGCGCTGCTTCCCCCCGGCGGCGTGAGGTCCGCTTGGGAAGCCCGCGCCGCGCGGCAGGCGTCTCGTCCTCCGGCTCGTCTCGCGTGGAGGCAGCCTCGACGACGGCCGGCGCGGATCCGGGCCCAAAAGCCGGAGCGGGAATCGCGGCGGGCGCAGGTGGGGCGGCGGCGGGACGCGGCGGCAGGAGCGGTGAGCTGACGGTCGTGGTGAGGTCGCCCGGGACGCGGACGACGACGCGCAGTCCGCCGTACGGGGAAGGTTCCAAAGCGAGGTGCAGGCCGTGGCGGCGCGCGTAGCGTCCGACGACGACCAGGCCGAGGCGCGGGACCTCGCCCAGCTCGTCGAGGCCGACGGGACGCTCGCCGGTCACCAGGCGCTGCGACTCGGACAGCCGCGGCTCCTCCAGCCCGGTGCCCTGGTCGTCGATGCGGACGACCGCGCCCGACGCCCCCGCCGACAGCCCGACGATCACGTCGGTGGCGCTCGGCGAGAGCGTGGTGGCGTTGTCCAGCAGCTCGGCGAGCAGGTGGATCACCGGTTCCAGGACGGCCGCCCGGACCGCCACCGGCGGGTCGCCCTCGATCCGGACGCGCCGGAAGTCCTCGATGCGGGCGGTCGCCGCCTGGACGGTCTCGGCGAGCCGCATCGGCTCGGGCCAGTGCTGGCCCTCCCAGGTGCCGCAGGCGACGACGAGGCTCTGCGCGAGGCGGGCGGCCTGCGCGGCGAGGTGGTCGAGGACCTGCCCGGCGGCGTAGACCTCGGGGTCGTCGCGGCGGGACTCGGCGAGCCGCTCGGCGGCGGCCTGGACGCGGTGCATGAGCGTCTGCTGCCGCCGTCCGAGCGCGACCATGACCATGCGCTGCGAGTCGAGGCGTCCTTCGGCGTCCTCGGCGGCCTCCGCGAGTGCGAGCCGCTTGTCCTCCTCGGCCTCCGCGAGCGCGACGCGCTTCTCCTCTGCCGCCTTCGCGAGCGCCGCCCGCTTCTCCTCGGCGGCTTCGTCCAGCGCGGTCCGCGCGGCTCGGGCGGCCTCGTCCAGGGCCGCCTGCGCGGCCTTGGCGGCGTCCTCGGCGGCGGCCGCGGCGGCCTGCGCGGCCTCCTCGGCGGACTCCCGCGCGTAGCGTGCCTCGCGCTCGGCGGCGCCGCGGGAGAGCACGTTGGTGCGCGTGGTGGTCCGCAGGTCGTCCAGCGTCCGGTCGCGCAGGTCGAGGAGTTCGGCGCCGAACGCCTCGTCCTGCTCGGGCGGCGGCAGCGGCGCGTCGCGGTCGTCGAGCGCGGCGGGGACGGCGTCGGCGAGCAGGTGCTCGACGCCCTTGCGCAGCAGCGCGTCGGCCTCGGTGAGCGTCGCCGCGTACTGCCGCCACTGCTCGTGCAGCCGCGCCCGGTCGGCCGTGAGCGCGTCGCGTTCGGAGAGCAGCGCGGCGCGCTCGGCGGTCAGCTCGCCGAGGTGGCGGGCGAGCAGCGCCTGCCGGGCGCGGGCCCGCTGCGCGACCAGCACGGTGAGGACGGTGGCGGCGAGCGCCGCCGCGAGCGTGAGGCCCCAGGCGGGCCGGCGGGCCGGTCCCGCGCCGGACAGCCAGGGCCCGGCCGCGGTGAGGACGAGGGTGGCGCCGGCCGAGGTCCAGAGCGCGTACCAGAGCGGTCTAGAGGAGAGGGACGGGTCCGGCGCGGGCGCGGTGGGACTCATGTTCCCTTTCGGGGTAGAGCGGGCGGGGTTCTCGCCGGCCGTCCCGATGGCGGGTGAGGCGGCTCCTCGGCGTCTTATGCTGGCGGCCCCGCGGCGGGGCCGCCAGAGCATCCGCTGCCCGCGTCCGGCGCACCGGTGGATTTTCTGCCTACAAAGTGGGCACTTACCGGGCATTCCGGCGGGCTGGTGCGTGAGAATGCGGTTCCTATGAGCGACCAGCGGCGCGAGCTCGTCCGGGCACGGGAGCTCCAGGGACTGACGCAGGCGGACGCGGCCGACCGCGTGCACGTCGCCACCTCGACCTGGGCCCGGTGGGAGCGGGGCGAGCGCGCGCCCCGGACGCAGCACTTCGCCGAGATCGCGCGGGCGTTGGACGTCCCGGCGGCCCGGGTGCGGAGCTGGTTCGCCGGTCCCGGCGAC
>NZ_JBFAOF010000876.1:0-3046 GCF_040675125.1 Spirillospora sp. NPDC049652
GTCGGCGATGCACTCGTGCGCGACCAGGCCGTCCCGGCCGGTGTAGAGGATCGGGACGCCGGGCTCGGCGGCCGCGCCTGCGGCCTGCTCCTCCGAGTGCGTGGAACGGCCGATCAGGACGTCCTGGCCGACGATGGCGCGGGCCGCCGGGACGGGCAGGTCGTCCTGGCCGAGGTGCAGGACGTCGGCCTGGACGGCGTGCGCGATGTCGGCGCGGTCGTTGACCGCGAGCAGTGCGCCGTGCCGGTCGCAGGCGTCCCGGAACACCCGCAGGTGCTCGATCTCCTGCCGCGCCTCCAGGCCCTTCTGGCGCAGCTGGACGATGTCGACGCCGTTGCCGAGCACCGCGTCGAGGAAGTCGGGCAGGTCGCCCTGCTTCTCCCGGGCGTCCGTGCAGAGGTAGAGGCGCGCGCGGCCGAGCCGGGCGCTGAGCCGGACGGCACGGTCGGAGGGCAGGTGCCTGGACACGGTGGGCGGGGTCCTTCCGGAACGGGGCGCGGGCCACGCGCGCGGTGGTCCGCGCACGTGACCCGCATCATTTCACGTGCTTTGCGACGGTCTGGCCCAAGCCGTCCGGGTCGTCCCGGGACGGCTGGGGCGGCCGGGTCAGAAGGCGAGCGCCTGCGCCCGCCGGCGGACCTCGGTGCCGCGGTTCTCGGCGAGCGCCTGCACCGGCGTGCCGGGCAGCGTGTCGTCGGCGGTGAACAGCCAGCGCAGCGTCTCCACCTCGTCGAACCCCGCGTCCGACAGCAGGGTGAGCGTGCCGGGCAGGCCCTTGATGACCTGGCCGTCGGCGATGAACGCCGCGGGCATCATCAGGTGGCCGTCGCGGCGGACGGCCAGCGCCTTGCGCTCGGCGAGCAGCTGCTTGATCCGGTTGAACTTCAGGCCGAGGCGCTCGGCCGCCTCCGGAAGGTCGATCCAGTCGCCCACCAGGGCGTCGGTGCCGGGGTCGAGTGCGCTCTCAATGGTTGCGTGCGTCTGCGTCACGCCCCCTTGCTACCACGTCCCCGGAGCGCTCAAACCCGTCCGCGACCTCCGTGGATCGTTCGGGTCGATCTTTCTCCGCGGGTCAGGACCGGACCGCCTGGCGGACCGGAATGCCCGGATCGCCCAGCAGCTCGGGGTCGACGGGCGTTCCGGCGGCGATGACGCGCTTGGCCTGGACGAGGTCGCGCGGCCGGTCCACGGTCAGGATCGCGTCCAGGCGGTCGCCGGTGAGCCACGCCACAGCCCACGCGCCGTCCTCGGGCGCGCCCCGGCGGACCATCCGCGCGGCCCCGGTGTGGTGCCCCGCGTACTGGACGAACCGGCCGAACTGCTCGGACCAGAAGTACGGCGCGACGTCGTAGGCCGCCGGACGGCCGAGCAGGGTCGCGGCGGCGGTCTCGGGCGCGTTCAGCGCGGTGTCCCAGTGCTCGACGAGCAGCCTGCGCCCGTACCGGTGGGACCACCACGCGGCGCAGTCGCCGACCGCGACCACGTCGTCCCGGACGGCGCCGCCCGCCGAGGCGCGCAGGGACGCGTCGGTGAGCACGCCCCGCTCGACGTCCAGGCCGGAGCCGTCCAGCCAGGCCACCTCGGGACGGACGCCGACACCGGTGATCACCAGGTCGGCCGGCAGGCGCCCGCCGCCCGCGAGGGCGAGGCCGTCGCGCTCGACCGAGGCGACCTTCACGCCCGTCCGCAGGTCCACGCCCGCCTCGGCGTACCAGGGCGCGGTGAGCGCGCCCAGCTCCGTCCCGAGGGCGCCCGCGAGCGGCGCGTCCGCGGCCTCCACGACGGTCACCGCGCAGCCGTTCGCGGCGGCCGTCGTGGCGACCTCCGCCCCGATCCAGCCCGCGCCGACGATCACCACGCGCGCGCCGGGGACGACCCCCGCCCGCACCTCCAGCGCGTCGTCCAGGGTGCGGATGACGTGCTGCGGGCCGTCGCCGGGCATCCGGACCGGGGTCGTGCCGGTCGCGATCACCAGTCCGTCGAAGTCCAGGTCACCGGTGGTGGTGGCGAGCGTCCCGCCGCGTCCGGCGGCGAGGCTCAGGCCGGTCGCGCGCTCGCCCGCCAGCACCCGGACGTCCAGGGCGGCCAGGTCGGTGTCCAGGGCCGGGAAGTCGGTCTCGCCCTTCAGGACGGCCTTCGTCAGCGGCGGACGGTCATAGGGCCGGTGCCGCTCCGCGCCGACCATCGTCAGCCCGCCCTCGTACCCCTGCGCGCGCAGGGCCTCCGCCGCGCGCACACCCGCCAGCCCGCCGCCCACCACGATCACCCGGTCCATGCCCGCAGGCTAGCCGGTGTCCGATTCGTCGTAGGCTAGGAGGCGGAAGTGCGCGGGAGCCCGGCCGGAACCGGGCTGAGAGGGCGGCTGTGACGGGCCGCCGACCGCCTGAACCTGATCCGGGTCATGCCGGCGAAGGGAGCCCCCCGTGCGGATCGTGATCATCGGCGCCGGCGTCGTCGGCCTCGGCGCCGCGTGGCGCTGCGCGGCGCGCGGCGCCGCCGTCACCCTGGTCGACCCCGAGCCCGCGAGCGGCGCGTCCGGCGTCGCGGCCGGGATGCTGACGCCGGTGAGCGAACTCGACTACGGCGAGGAGCCCCTGCTGCGGCTGGGCGTGGCGTCCCGCAACCTCTACCCGGGGTTCGTCGCCGAGCTGGAGGAGCTGACCGGCCTCGACACCGCGCACCGCACCGACGGGCTGCTGGAGGTCGCGTTCGACGCCGACGACCTGCGGGTGCTGGAGGACGTCAAGCGGTTCCAGGAGTCCCTGGGCGTGCCGACCGAGGTCCTGGGGCGGCGCGAGTGCCGCCGGCTCGAACCGATGCTCGCGCCGACCGTCCGGGGCGGCCTGTACGCGCCGCAGGACGGCTCGATCGACCCCCGCCGCCTCACCCCCGCCCTGCTCGCGGCGGCCGAGAGGCTCGGCGCACGGCTCGTCCGGAGGCGCGCGGCCGAGGTGATCGTGCGCGGGGACGCGGCCGCGGGCGTCCGGCTGGACGACGGCACCGAGCTGCCCGCCGACCGCGTGCTGCTCGCGGCCGGGCCGTGGGC
>NZ_JBFAOF010000877.1:0-3041 GCF_040675125.1 Spirillospora sp. NPDC049652
CGCTCGCCGGACGGCTCGCCGCGCCCGGCCGGTGGAGCACCGAGCCCGCCGAGGTGTTCGAGGAGCTGCGCGCGGCGAGCGCGGGCGGCCCCGCCGACTACTCCGGCATCACCTACGAGCGGATCGAACGCGAGGGCGGCGTGTTCTGGCCCTGCCCAGGCGAGGGCCATCCCGGGACGCCGCGTCCTTACCTCGACCGGTTCCCCACACCGGACGGACGGGCCCGGTTCGTCCCCGTGGAGCACCGGGGACCCGCCGAGGACGTGGACGACCGCCATCCCGTGTACCTGACGACGGGCCGCGTCCTGGCGCAGTACCAGAGCGGCGCGCAGACCCGCCGCGTCCCGGCGCTGGCCGAGGCCGCGCCCGGGCCGTTCGTCGAGCTGCACCCGGACCTGGCCGCCCGTCTCGGCATCGAGGACGGCACTGACGTGCGGGTGAGCAGCCGTCGCGGGACGGCGACCGTCCGGGCGCGGCTCACGAACGACATCCGGGACGACACGGTGTTCGTGCCGTTCCACTGGGCGGGGGAGGGCGGCGCGAACCTGCTCACCAATCCCGCGCTCGACCCGGTTTCGCGGATGCCGGAGTTCAAGGTGTGCGCCGTCCGGCTGGAATCGGCGGGCCGGGCGAAGGAGGGCGCGTCATGACCGGAGGGATCGTCGTGGTCGGGAACGGCATGGCCGGTTCCCGCCTGGTGACCGGCATCCGCGCGCGGGACCGGGAGGTGCCGGTCACGGTGTTCGGCGCGGAGGCCGAACAGCCCTACAACCGCGTGCTGCTGTCGAACGTGCTGGCCGGGGTCGCGGAGCCCGGGAGCATCGGCCTGGTGGATCCCGCCTGGTACGAGGCCCACGGCGTGGACGCGCGGCTCGGCGTCCAGGTCGTCGCGATCGACCGTGAACGGCGCGTCGTGCTGGCGTCCGACGGGAGCGAGACCGGGTACGGGACGCTCGTCCTCGCCACGGGCAGCACCGCGTTCGTCCCACCCGTGCCGGGCACACGCGACGGACCGGGCGGTGAGCTCCCGGACGGTGCGGTCGCGTTCCGCACGCTGGACGACTGCCGCGCGATCGTCGCCGCCGCCGAGGGCGCGCGGACGGCGGTCGTGGTCGGCGGCGGGCTGCTCGGGATCGAGGCCGCGCGCGGGCTGGTGGGACGGGGGTTGGCGGTCACGGTCGTCCACATGGCCGGGCATCTCATGGAAAGGCAACTCGACGCGGGCGCCGGACGCGTGCTCGCGCGGACATTGCGCCGCCTCGGCATCCGCGCCCGGCTGGACGCCTCCGTCACCGCCCTGGTCGTGGCGGACGGCCGGGTGCGCGGTGTCGAGCTGGCGGACGGCGCCCTCCCCGCCGATGTCGTCGTGCTGGCCTGCGGCGTCCGCCCCGACGTGGCGCTGGCGCGCGCGGCCGGCCTCGCCGTGGAGCAGGGCGTGGTCGTGGACGCGACGCTCACCTCGGTCACCGACGCGAATGTCCGGGCGCTGGGGGAGTGCTCCCAGCACGACGGGACGGTGTACGGGCTGGTCGCGCCCGCGTGGGAGCAGGCGGAGGTGCTCGCCGACCTGCTGACCGGCGCGGACCCGTCCGCCCGGTTCACCGGCGCGCGGCAGGTCACCCGCCTGAAGGCGACCGGGGTGGACCTGGTCGCGATGGGCGAGACGCACCACGGCGACGACGACCCGGACGTGGAGGTCGTCCGGTTCACCGACGCCGGGCGCGGCACCTACAAGAAGGTGACGATCCGGGACGGCCGGGTCGTCGGCGCGATCCTGCTCGGCGAGACCGGCACCGCCGGCACCCTCACGACGCTCTACGACCGGGCCGCGCCGCCGCCGAGCGACCGGCTCGGCCTGCTATTCCCCGGACTGGGCGGCGCGCCGGAGGCCGCCTCACCGGTGCGGATGCCGGACGCGGCGACCGTTTGCCAGTGCAACAACGTGTCCAAGGGCCGGATTCGCGCGTGCTGGGAGGACGGCGCCCGCACGGTCGCCGACGTCGTCGCCCGTACCCGCGCGAGCACCGGCTGCGGCGGCTGCCGCGACGCGCTGGAGGGCATCGTCGGCTGGCTCGCCGACCAGGATTCCGTCCCCACCGGCTGAGCGGCCGGACCACGTCAGCGTTACGCGTCTGCTGGCGGGATCAGTGGAGCAGGTCGCCGACGGCGGCGATGCCGGACCTGATGGCGCTCTCGGTCAGGTCCCCGAAACCGAGGACGAGCCGTGGGGGAGTGGCCGCGTGGTCGGAGCGGCACCGGCTCATCCCGTAGAGGCCGACCGACCGTGCCCGGGCGGCGGTGGTCACGGCGTCCTCGTCGGCGGTGGGAGCGAGGAGCGCCACCGCGTGGAAACCGGCGCTGAGACCGGTCACCCGGACGCCGGGGGCATGCTCGGCGAGTGCTTCGGTCAGGGCCGTCCGGCGTCCGGCGTAGACGGCGCGCATCCGGCGCAGGTGCCGGTCGTAGCGGCCCGATTCGATGAGGTGGGCGAAGGCGTGCTGGTCGAGGACGGGGGAGCCTCGGTCCGCCCGGTCCTTCTCCTCGGCGATCAGGGGCGCGAGGACGGGCGGGGAAAGCAGCCAGCCGATCCGCAGCGCCGGGGCGAGGGACTTGCTGGCGGTGCCGATGCCGATCACGCGGTCGGGGGCGAGCCCCTGGAGCGCGCCGACGGGTTCGCGGTCGTAACGGAACTCGGCGTCGTAGTCGTCCTCGATGACGAACGCGTCCCGCCGCGCCGCCCACTCGGCCAGGGCGAGCCTCCGTTCGGGTGCGAGGACGACGCCGGTCGGCCACTGGTGCGCCGGTGTGACCACGACGGCGCGCGCGCCGGTCCCATCGAGTGCGCCGACATCGAGACCCTGCTCGTCCACCGGGACGGGGACCACCGACAGGCCCGCCTGCACGGCGGCCGGGACGACCGACCCGAACGTCCCGGGATCTTCCACGGCCACGGTGTCGATCCCAGCGGACGCGAGGGCGCGCAGGGCCAGGGCGAGGCCCTGGGCGTACCCGGAGCAGACGGTGAGCAGCGCGGGCTCGGC
>NZ_JBFAOF010000878.1:0-3040 GCF_040675125.1 Spirillospora sp. NPDC049652
GCGCGGGGCGCGCGGGGCGCGCGGGCTGCGGCGTGGGGCGCGAAGTGCGCGAGTCGGCAAGGCGCACGACGTATAGGACGTCCGGCACGTGCATGGGACGCCGGGGCGCGGACGCGGACGTCGGCGCGGGGGCAGGACTCGCGGGGTGCACGCGGCGTGGGCACCGGGTGTGGATCCGGGACGCGGGCGCGGATTTGGGTCCGCCCGGACGCAGGGCGCGTGGGGTACACGCGCGCGGCGCGGCGCGGGTACACGCGGCGCAGAACGCCGGGGCGCTGACTCGGCGTGTGGGCGCGGAACGCCGGGGCGACGCGGTACGGGACGGGCGAGGCACCGAACGCGTGCAAGGCGGGCGGTGCGCAAGGGGCGCGGGGGCCGCGCGGGGCGCGAAGTGCGCGAGGCGGCAGGGGCACGGTGTGTAGGACGCGGCGCGGGTGTAAAACGCGCGCGTGGTACGGCGGAGCGCGGACATCGGCGCGTGCGGGGAGACACGGGACGCTCGGGTATACGCGTGGGACGACGGGGCGGGGACTCGGTTCGCGGGGCGGAGCACGCGCCGGGTGCGCAGAACGCAGGGCTTGAGGCGCGCTGCACAGGGCCGCGCAGACGCGAGGCACAAAGCGTGCTGGGCCGCGCTGGGCGCGGCGCGGGAGGTATCTGCGGGGCGCAGAGGCGTGCGGGCAGGACGCACGGATGGCTGCGCGGGGGGAGGAGGAACGCACGGCGCGCGGGCGTTCGACGCCGGGGGCGGGCGCGGTGTGGCGGGATGCAGGACGCGGGACGCGCAGGTTGCACGCGGCGCGGGACGCCGGAGCGGCGGGGGACGCGGGCCCCCGGGGGGGGACGCGGGGCCGGGGGGAGGCGAGGCGGGGGGAGGCGGAGGCGGGAGGGGACGCAGTGTGCGGGGTCGGGGGCGCAGGAGGCGCTGCGCGCGGGCGCGGGGCGGGCGGCTCGCGGGCGCGGGATGTCGGGGTGTGGACGCGGGTGGGGTGGGTGGGGGTGTGAGGTCGGACACAGGGGGACGGTGGGTGAGGGGGGGTACGGAGGGGGCTTCTTCGTATTTCGGGGGGTTCGGGCCGGTGGGATGGGTATTTTCGCGGCTTTGCGCTGGAGGGATGTGCGTATTCGTGGTGGGGGTGGGTTAACGATCTTGGGGTGGGGGGCTTCGGGGTGGAATCGATCTTGGGGGTGGGTGCGTCTCAGTGGGCGGGACGCGGGTTTGGACGTTCCGCGGGAGCCTCGGCGGGGAAGGGTGTTGGGGGTTTGTGCGAGAAGTACTGATCTCTGGGCGAATGGCCGGATCGGGCCATGATCTTGACTGGGCGAACCGGGGGTCGGGGCGGAAAAGTGTGAGGTTTGCGTAGTGTGACGGACGAAACGTGCGCGCGAGGAGTAAAGACAGTGGCGGTTGGATAGATCCATCATGACGGTCTGTTGAGCGGGGGGTGAGGGTCCGTGGAGCAGGGCAGGGGGCAGGCACGGGTGTTTCGTCCCGGTTTCGGGGGCCGCTGTAATGGGCATTTCGGCCGTAACGGAATGACGGGGGTCTTCCGAGCACGGGGATCCAGGGGGAGGTGAGGGCGTCGAGCGCGGTACTGCTGCCCCATGCGCCGTCCAGCGTGGCGGTCGCGCGCAGGCGCCTCGGCTCCGAGCTGGGGGCCGCGGGGGTCGACGCCTCGATCGTCGACGACGCGAGCGTCATCGTGAGCGAGCTGATCAGCAACGCCCTCCGCCATGCGCGTCCGCTGCCCTCGGGGCAGGTCCGGGTCACCTGGACCAGGCGCGGCGACGTCATCGAGATAGCGGTGAGCGACGGCGGCGCGACCACCGAGCCCCGGCGCGGACCGGGCACGCTGTCCTCACTCGGCGGGCGCGGGCTCGGGATAGTGGAGACGCTCGCCGAAGGCTGGGGCGTGCGGCACGAGGACGGCGGAACCACCGTCTGGGCCCGGCTGTACGCACCCCGCTACAGCGCCGAAACGCGGGTCACCGCCGGGGTGCTCCCCGACCTCATCGAGATCGTCGACATGACAGGGACCTTCCGGAACCCCGACGCCGACGGGCCTGGCGCCGCCTGCCACGAAAGCTCGCCAAGTCGGGCATACCCCGGCTAGTCGGACCACCACTTCACTGTGTAGGGTCCTCTTCAAGCTCGGGCGCTGTCGTGCCCCCGTCGACACCGCCCGAGCTATCCACGTCCGGCCCCCGGGGTTCACTCCGGGGGCCGTTTCCGTTGTTCAGGCGGACGGGGGCTCGTCGCGGAGGATCGGGCAGGACATGCAGCGCGGGCCGCCGCGCCCGGTGCCCAGCTCGCTGCCCGTGATGCGGATGACCTCGATGCCCGCGGCCTCCAGCTGGGCGTTCGTCTCCACGTTGCGCTCGTAGGCGACACAGACCCGTGGCGCGAGGGCGAGGGTGTTGTTGCCGTCGTCCCACTGCTCGCGCTCGGCGGTCACCGGGTCGAGGCCGGTGTCGATCACCTTGAGCCGGTCCAGGCCCATCGCCTCGGCCGCCGCGTCCAGGAAGAGGCGGGGGCCGGACACCCTGAGGTCGCCGTTCGCGGCGGTGACCGTGAACGCCTCCAGGGAGTAGGCGACCGGCGGGTACATGACCACGGTGTCCACGTCCACCATCGTGCAGACGGTGTCCAGGTGCATGGTCGCGCGCTCCTGCGCGATCGGGACGGCCAGCACGGTGTGCGCCAGGCCCGCGTCGAACACCTGGCGGGCCAGCCGCTCGACGCCCGCCGGGGTCGTCCGCTCGCCGGTGCCGACGGCGACGACGCCGGGGCTGAGCAGCATCACGTCACCGCCCTCGACGTGCTCCATGGACGGGTCGTAGACGGGCCGGATCCCCGCGAAGCGCGGGTGGTGCCGGTAGATCAGCCCGGTCAGCGCGGACTCGTTGCGGCGCGCCGGCATCGCGAAGCTCGTCAGCGCCACGCGGTCGCCGATCCAGGCGCTGGAGTCGCGGGTGAACAGCAGACCGGGGAGCGGGTCGACGATGAAGTCGAGCTCGTCCATGAGCCGGTAGACCGGCC
>NZ_JBFAOF010000879.1:0-3037 GCF_040675125.1 Spirillospora sp. NPDC049652
TGCGCGTCCGTCCGGGTGTGCCCCCGCCCCTCGGGGGGCGCGGACCAGGGCGGGCCGCGCGTCGAGCGCCCGCGCCGTGTCGTCCCCGTCGGCCCCGCCTGGCCCTGCCGCGCGTCCGTCCGCCCGGCCGGACGCGTCAAGCGGCCGGCCGGGCGGGGGTTCGGGGGTCAGGCGGCGCGGGACGGGACCTCCTGGATGAGCCAGCCGTTGCCGTCCGGGTCCTGGAACGACAGGTACGTGCCGAAGTCGATCCGCTCGGGATGGTGGCCCGTCGTCTCGGAGCCGTCCGGGGCGTGGAAGTACGGCTCGCTCACTGGCACCCCGCCCTTGACCAGGGTCTCGCGGGCCGCGTCGATGTCGGGGACGACGACGTGCAGGCCCTGCAGCGACCCGGCCCGTCCCTCCTCGTGCATCAGCGTGATCGAGCACGCCGACCCGGGCGGTGTGAGCTGCACGATGCGGAAGTCGCCGCCGCCCGAGAAGTCCACGTCCACCACGAACCCGCAGCCGTCGGCGTAGAACGCCTTGGCGCGGTCCACGTCGGCCACCGGCACGACGATCGTCTCCAGCTTCCAGTCCATGATCTTCCTCCTGAGTGACGGATACCCCGGGACGGACTCCCGGCCGACCAGGAACTCATCGCGCCTAGCATGAACGGGTGGAAATCCTCGGGCCGGACGAGTGGCGGGCGCGTGCCGAAGCGCACCGCCGCCGCGTGGACGCCTGGCTGGAGCCGCATCTGGAGCGGCGCCGGCGCGGCGAGAAGCATCCTGTCGAGGACTTCCTGTTCACCTACTACAGCCACCGGCCGAACCGGCTCCAGCAGTGGCATCCGGGCGCTTTCGTCGAGCTCGTGGGTGCCCGCGACCACGGCCGCGACTACCTGGACACCGAGCGCGGCGCGACCGTGGACGTGGACGGCCTGGTAGCGCGGCGGCGGGCCTCGATCGAGTGGACGGCCACCCTGCTCGCCCGGACCGCGTCCCGCCCGGCCCAGTTCGGCTGCTTCGGCCTGCACGAGTGGGCCATGGTCTACCGGACGCCCGAGGTGCGGCACGCGGCCTGGCCGATGCGGCTGGCCGCCGGGGAGATCGCGGCGGTCGTGGAGGCGCGCGGCGTCCGGTGCAGCCACTTCGACGCGTTCCGGTTCTTCACCCCGCCGGCGCGTCCGCTGAACGTGCTGCAGCCGTCCCGCGAGACCCAGCACGAGCTGGAGCAGCCCGGCTGCCTGCACGCCAATATGGACCTGTACAAGTGGGCGTACAAGCTGTCGCCGCTCGTGCCGTCCGAGCTGGTCGCCGACTGCTTCGAGCTCGCCCGCGACATCCGCGCCGTGGACATGCGGGCCAGCCCGTACGACCTGGCCGCGCTCGGGTACCCGCCCGTCCGGATCGAGACGCCCGAGGGCCGCGCCGAGTACGCGGCCCTCCAGCGCGACTTCACCCGACGCGCGGAGCCCCTGCGCCGCCGCCTGCTGGCGGCATGCGAGGGGCTCCTGGCCGTCCCGGTCTGAGACCCGTCCCGGTCTGAGACCCGTCCCGGTCTGAGACCCGTCCCGGTCTGAGACCCGTCCCGGTCCGGCCGGACTAGTCGCGGGCGGCGAGCGTGCGCGTCGGGTCGGCGCGGAGCGCGGCGCGGGCGGGCAGCGCGGTCGCGGCGAGCGCGAGCAGCGTCGCGGCGGCGATGATCCCGAGCGCGCCGAGCGGCGGGACGTGCGGCGCGGCGGCACCGGTCATGCCCGCGCTGTAGGACGTCAGCGTCCAGAACGCGATCACCGTGCCGAGGACGGACCCGACCACCGCGACGGCCAGCGTCTCCCAGCGCAGCATCCGCAGCACCTGGCGGCGGGTCGCGCCCGCCAGCCGCAGCAGCGCCAGCTCGCGGGAGCGGCCCGCGACGGCCATGGCGAGCGTGTTGACCATCGCGATCCCGGCGAACGCGACGATCAGTCCGAGCGCCAGGTAGTTCACGGCGGACCCGTTGCCGGTGCCCTTGTTCGCCTCGGCCGGGGTGGCGAGCGAGACGCCCGGCGGCAGGACGCGGCGCAGCGCGTCCGGCGAGACGCCCGGCGCGGACACCAGGACCGTCCCCATCGGGGAGTCGGAGTGCGCCGCGACCAGGTCGTACGGCAGCGTCAGGTCGCCGAAGCCGAGGCCGCGCCCGTAGACGGCGACGACCTTCTCGGTGACGCGCGTGCCGTCCGCGAGCGCGAACGCGACGCTGTCGCCGACCTTCATGCCGATCCCGTCGCGGACGGCCATCGTGCCGGGGCCGAGGCGGTCGAGCGAGCCGTCCCGGACGTCCAGGTCCATGGTCTCCGGCAGCCGTCCCGGGGTGACGCCCTGCACGCTGTACGGGCTGTCGGCGGCGCGGACGCGGCTGTGCACGACCTCGGTGACCGCCCGCACGCCCGGCACCCGGCGCAGCGCGTCCGCCGTCGGGGCGGGGACCGCCGGGCCGAGCCGGTAGCCCGCGACCGTCCCGGCCCGCACCTGCGCCTCGGCCGCACCGGTCAGCGTGGACTGCGCGAACAGCAGCGTCCCCGTCATCGCGATCATGAGGGTGAGCGGCGTGATCACCGAGGCGAGCCGGCGGGCGGAGGTCCGCAGGTTCGCGGCGGCGAGCTCGCCCGTCCCGCCGGACGCCCGCAGCGGGACGGCGACGACCGCGATCGCGGCCCGCGCCAGCGGCGGTCCGAGCAGCGCGACGGCCGTGGTGAACAGCAGCGCCGTGAGCGGCGTCAGCGGACCGGCCGCCGCGTCGGTGTGCACCGACCGCAGCACCAGGCTCAGCACGATCCCGCCCGCGACCGCCGCGACGCCCGCGACCAGCCGGAGCACCGGGACGCGCGGCGGCGTCAGCGCCGCCTCGCCGAGCGCCTCCACCGGACGCAGCCGGGTGATCCGCCGCGCCGAGACGCGGGCGGCGAGCCAGGCCGCCAGGATGGTCGCGGCGGCGGCGGCCAGCGGCGGGTCGATCCAGCGCCTCGACATCCCCGGCGAGCTGCGCGGTCTGAAGTCGGCGCTCGGCGTCCCGC
>NZ_JBFAOF010000880.1:0-3029 GCF_040675125.1 Spirillospora sp. NPDC049652
CGCACCTCGACGTCACCAGCCGGCGTTGGACGCGCGGCGGCCCGCATCCAGACGAAGCGGGCGAGCGGTCCGTTCGGCTCCCCCAGCTCCCCGACCAGGCGTTCCAGGTCGGCGGACGTCTGGGGATACGCGACCGTCGAGAGCGCACCGATCTCGGCGACGAGCCGGGCGGCCCGGTCGGACGCGCCGGGCCCGGCCAGCGTGATGACGCAGCGGTCCAGGCCGGGCAGGCCGGTGCCCGGAGTCACCGCGAACGTGCCGACCGGGAAGGGGCCGCAGTGCAGGGCGTGGATCTCGGCCGGCCTCGTCCGCTCCAGCACACCGGCGTCGATCATCGCCCGCGCTCCGGTCAGGGCCTCCTCCCCCGGCTGGAAGAGGAACACGACCTCGCCGCGGAGCCGGTTCCGGAGGCGCGCGAGGACCTCGGCGACGCCGACGCCGACCGCGGTGTGCAGGTCGTGGCCGCACACGTGCGCGGGCACCGGGCCGCCGCCGATCTGCGAGTCCGGCGGGACGGCGTCCATGTCGGCGCGGTAGGCGACCGTCCGGCCGCGGCCCCTCCCCTTCAGGACGCCGACGACTCCGGTGCCGCCGACGCCCGTGGCCACCTCCAGCCCGGCGGCGCGCAACCGGGCCGCGACGAGCGCGGCGGTACGGGTCTCGCCGCCCGCGAGCTCCGGATGCCGGTGGATGTCGCGGCGAAGGGCGATCAGGGCGGCGTCCAGCCGTCCGGCCTCGGCGTCGATCCGCGCCTCCGGGCCGGGCGGTTCGGCCGCGTGCGCCGGAGTGCCGGTGGCGAGGACGCCACCCGCGCCGAGGGCGACGGCGCCGCCGAGCACGGTCCGGCGGGACGGGACGGAGGTACCAGCGTGGAGATCGGTCATGCCCTGGACGCTACGGACCCGAAGGCGCCCCTTCGAGGTGGTCAGGTGCCGTTCGCGGGTGTACCCAGGTCCACCGTCCGGGCCAGGGAAAGGCCGCCCGGGGTCGCGGTGACGTGGGTCAGGTCCGGGACGATCCAGTGCGCCTCGCCCAGCTCGGACGCGTCGTGGCTGGTCGCGACGGCCAGCACGGTCGCCCCGGCGGCGCGTCCGGCGCGGATGCCGGCCGGCGCGTCCTCGACGACCACGCAGGCGGACGGCTCGGCGCCCAGCTCCCGCGCGGCGAGCAGGTACCCCTGCGGGTCGGGCTTGCCCTCGGCCACGCGCTCGGCGGTCACCACGACCGGCGGCAGCGGGACGTCCGCGACGCCCGTCCTGACCTTGAGCTGGCCCGTGTCCATCGAGGTGACCAGGGCCCACGGCAGGTCGTCCAGCGAGGCCAGCAGGCGGACGGCGCCCGGCAGCGCCGTGATCCCGCCGGTGCGGGACGCCTCCAGCTCGTCCAGCCGGGCGGTCGCCTCGCGGACCCGCTCGGCGGGCAGGAAGTCGGCGATCCGGTCGGAGGTGCGGCGGCCGTGCGCCCCGGCCAGGTACTCGTCGGCGTCCAGGCCGTACTCGGCCGCCCACTCCCGCGCGGCCGCCTCGACCAGCGGGGTCGAGTCGACGAGCGTGCCGTCCACGTCGAACAGGACGGCCGAGCACGGCAGGAAGACCATCAGTGCACGGACCAGGGGGCGGCGGCGGTCGCCTTCTCCGCCTGCGCGCGGAGCCTGCGGATCGCCTCGGACGGGTCGTCGGCGCCGTACACGGCGCTGCCCGCGACGAACACGTCCGCGCCGGCCTCGGCGCAGCGCTCGATCGTCTCGGCGCTGACGCCGCCGTCCACCTGGAGCCACACGTCCAGGTCGCGGCCCTTGATCAGCTCGCGGGCGCGGCGCACCTTCGGGAGCACGACGTCGAGGAACCTCTGGCCGCCGAAGCCGGGCTCGACCGTCATCAGCAGCAGCATGTCGATCTCGCCGAGGATGTCCTCGAAGCCGTCGACGGGGGTCGCCGGGTTCACGCCGAGCCCGGCGCGCGCCCCGGCGGCCCGGATCGTGCGCAGCGTGCGGATCGGCGCGGACGCCGCCTCCGCGTGGATGGTGACGCTCTTCGCGCCCGCCTCGGCGTACTGGGGGGCCCAGCGGTCCGGGTCCTCGATCATCAGGTGGCAGTCGAGCGGCAGGCGGCTGGTCTTGAGCAGCGCCTCCACGATCGGCAGCCCGAGGGTCAGGTTGGGGACGAAGTGGTTGTCCATCACGTCGACGTGCACCCAGTCGGCGGCGTCGGCGATCCGCTCGACCTCACCGCCCAGGGCGGCGAAGTCGGCGGACAGGATGCTGGGAGAGATCTGCGGAGCCATGATGCCCCCAGCTTAGGAGTCCCGGCGGGGCCGCGCGGCGGCAGGGCCGGTCATCGGCCCCGCCGAGAGCGTGCGCGGGGGCAGGCTCGGGTCACTGCTTGCGCAGCAGGGCCAGGAACATCGCGTCGGTGCCGTGCCGGTGCGGCCAGAACTGCGCGTACGGGGTGTCCCCGACACGGACGCGCTCCAGCGACGGCGCGATGCCGGTGAGGACGTCCGGGGCGTCGATCCGGTCGACGTCGTCGCGGCGGCGCAGCACGTCGTCCACGACGACCCGGGTCTCGGCCAGGTGCGGCGAGCAGGTCACGTACGCCACGACGCCGCCGGGACGCAGCGAGTCGAGCGCGGTGCGCAGCAGCTCCCGCTGGAGCGGCCCGAGCTCGGCGACCGCCTCCGGGCCGCGCCGCCAGCGCGCCTCGGGACGGCGGCGCAGCGCGCCGAGGCCGGTGCAGGGCGCGTCCAGCATGATCCGGTCGAACGAACCGGGCCGCCACGCGGGGGCGGTGCCGTCGGCGACGACCACGCCCGCGCGGTCGTCCACGGCGCGGGTGACCAGGGCGGCGCGGTGCGGGGTGACGTCGGCGGCCAGCAGCCTGGCGTCCCGCTGCGTCGCGACCGCCGACAGCAGGCCCGCCTTGCCGCCGGGGCCGGCGCACAGGTCCGCCCAGCGCGCGTCCGGGCCGTCCAGCTCGACGGCGGCCAGCGCGAGTGCGACGAGCTGGCTCGCCTCGTCCTGGACGGCGGCG
>NZ_JBFAOF010000881.1:0-3028 GCF_040675125.1 Spirillospora sp. NPDC049652
GGAACGCCGGGCCCGGCGGCGGCGCGTTCGGGGGCGGAGCGTCCGGGGGCGCATCCGGGGGTGGGGCGTCTGGAGGTGGGGCCGTGTGGCGGCCGCTGGCCGCGGGGGCGCCGGTGCTGCGCACCTCGTGCGCCTGGCGGCGCGACGCGGGAGACGGTCCGGTGGCAGACTTCGCGGCCGTGACCACCGACGTCCTGCGCGAGGTCGCCGCGATGCGGCCGCTCGACGCCGTCCCGCCGCGCCGGGTCGTGCTGCGCCCGTCCTCCGGGTTCCTGGCATGACCGGGCAGGCGCGCGACGGCGCGTCCGCCCTGGAGCGCGAGGCGGTGCGGGAGATCGAGCGGGCGTTCCGCGAGGCGGACGTGTCCGGCCGCCTGCACGCGGTCGACATCGACAGCGGGCGGGAGCTCGGCGTCGGCGCGGACGACCCGGTCGTGCTCGCCTCGGTCTACAAGGTGCCGCTGCTGGTGGCGTTCTTCCGGCTGGCCGCGCGGGGCGCCCTGGACCCGGCCGAGCGGATCACGCTGCGCCCGGACGAGCGGACCGAGGGCGGCACCGGCCTGTCGGTCATGCTGGACGACGTGACGATGTCGCTGCGCGACCTGGCCTTCCTGATGATCACGGTCAGCGACAACGCGGCGGCCGACGCCGTCTACGCCCGGGTCGGACGGGACGCGACCAACACCGCCCTCGACGAGCTCGGCCTGCGCGGCGTCCGGGTGACCGGCGACGGCCGGGACATGTTCGACGCGCTGCTCGCCGACTCCGGCAAGGGCAGCCTCGGCGAGGTGTGGCAGCACGCCGACGAGCCCGGCATGCTCGACCGGCTGGGCCCGCTCGACCCGTCCCGCACCAGCGCCGGGACGCCCCGCGAGCTCACCCGGCTGCTGTCGCTGATCTGGCGCGACCGGGCCGCGCCCGCGGCCGAGTGCGCGCTGATGCGCCGGATGCTCGGGCACCAGGTGTGGCCGCACCGGCTGTCTGCGGGCTTCCCCCGCGACGACATCCGGGTGAGCGGCAAGACCGGGACGCTGCTGACCCTGCGGAACGAGATCGGCGTCGTGGAGTACCCGGACGGCGGGCGCTACGCCGTCGCGGTCTTCACCCGCGCGGCCGAGCCGGTGGCGGTCGCTCCGCGCGCGGACGCGGTGATCGGCGCCGCGGCCAGGATCGCGGTGGAGGCCCTGCGCCGCGCCGGCTGACCCCCACCGTCCCGCGACGCGGCGGGCTGCCGCACCCGGCACCTGAACGGCCGGCTCCTGAACGGCCGGCTCCTGAACGGCCGGCTCCTGAACGGCGGGATCCCGAACGGCCGGCACTCGAACGGCGGGATCCCGGACGGTGGGATGCCGTCCGGGATCCGCGCTGAGGGAGTGCCCGGCCGTACGCAGCGGTCGTTCAGCGGCCGGGCCAACGCTCGGCGCCCGCCAACCCCCTGGCGGCATGCCGACGCCCGCGACCCTGGCACGAGTCGATCAACGTTGGATTACCGCGCAGGTCAGGCGGGCTTCTCCGGGGTCCAGGGCGTCATCCAGGGGGACGGCGGCCAGTTCTCGGCGGCGGCCATCAGCGGGAAGGCGGTCGCGCCGTCGATCGACTCGCGGACGATGTCGGCGTGCCCGGCGTGCCGCGCCGTCTCGTGGATCAGGTGCAGCAGCACCCAGCGGACCGACCAGGCGTCGGCGTCCTGCGGGAACCAGGGCACGCCCTTCGGGATCGGCACCGGGTATCCGAGGTCGTCGATCCCGCCGACGACGCGGTCGGTGCGCTCGGCGGCGCGCTCGTAGTCGGCGAGCACGCCCGCCAGGGTCTCGTCCGGGCCGAGGACGAAGCTCCGCGCGTACGCGTCCGGGTCCTGGTCGCGCGGCAGCCGCTCGACCATGTCCATCCAGGTGTGCTCCACGCGCGCGAGGTGCTTGATCAGGCCGCCGACGCTCAGCGAGCCGGCGGTCGGCGTGAGCCGCGCCTGCTCGTCGGTGAGCCCGTGCGCGGCGACGCGCAGCACGTGCCGCTCGTGGTCCAGATAGGCCGTCAGGCCGTCGCGTTCGTTCTCGACCGGACGCACGGTTCCCGGCATGTCACATCCTCCGCTTGGCGCAACTCCGAAGCGGTGCCATCCTCGCACCCCCTCCCCGGCCTCGGCCGACCGGTCCCGGCGGCCGGTCCCGGGCGGCCGGTGCCGGACGGGGAGGTCCGAGACCGGACCGGCGACACGTCCGGAAACGTAGGCTGTACCCCTGTTTTGGACGTCCCTGGGGAGAATGCGTTGCGGTTGCCGGAGCACCTGGAACTGCTGCTCACCGACGAGCCGGTCCTGGACGTGTACGCGCACGGCCCGTGGCGTGTCCCGGACGGGCTGTTCGAGGAGGTCACCGCCCGGATCGACGCGCTCGCCGCGGACCCCCGCGCGGCCGGCCTGACGACCGACGAGCACAAGCTGCTCACGCTGCCCGCCTCCCTGGTGACCGCGGAGATCTTCGCGATCCTGGCCTTCCTCCCGGGCGGCGGCGCGATCAAGGCCGGCTCCTGGTCGCAGCTCCCCGAGCGGCTGCTGTACAAGCACCTGGCGAACCCCGCGCCGCTCAGCACCCGGATGACCCGCTGCGACGCGCCCGGCGGGCGGTGGCGTCCGCCGCTGGACTGGCTGGTCGAGGCCCCGGACCGGGAGCTGGCGATCGAGCTGGCCCGCGAGTGCCTGGTCGCGCTGGAGGGCATCGAGCCGCTGGAGGACCGCCGCCGCGCGCTGGTCGAGCTGTACGACGCGCCCCCGCCCGGCGAGGTCGACCTGCCGAAGATGGAGCTGCGCGAGCAGTGGCACGCGCACGCCCCCGAGAGCGTGCTGGCGGCCGTCCCGGAGCTGCTCGGCCCGGTCGGGTACCTGGAGTGGGTCTGTGAGGGGCTGCTCGCCGCCCGCGAGCACCTGGCGGCCGTCGCGCCGCGCGAGGAGTCGGTCGAGACCCACCTCGTCCAGCTGCTGCTCCAGGGCAGCATGGAGCACGTCCCGCCGGAGCTGGCGGTCGCGGTCGGCG
>NZ_JBFAOF010000882.1:0-3022 GCF_040675125.1 Spirillospora sp. NPDC049652
GCCACGACCGCGTCCACGATCCGCGCGAGCCGGTCGTAGGCGTCCCCGGACCCGCCGGGCTCCCCGTCGCCCGGCCCGCCGTCGCCGGACGCGTCGGGCGGCGGCGCGCTCTCGGCGGCGAGCCAGGCGGCCAGCGACTCGGGGTCGAGCCCCTCGTCCGGCACGAGCTCGTCCACCTCGGGCAGGTCGGTCTCGGATGCGGGGGAGTCGGCCCACAGCGGCGCGTGCCACAGCTCGACCGGACGGACGCCCTCCAGCTCGTCCGGCTCGGCGACCACCGCGTGCGCGAAGAAGTTCCCGTACCGGCCGGAGTAGTCACGCCCCAGGTAGCGGCAGCGCAGCAGCAGCGGACGCCCGTCCACCCGGTCGTACAGCAGCGACACCGGGAACAGGCCGAGCTCGTCGTCGGCGGGCGACAGCGGCGCCTCCGGCGGCGGACGGTACGACAGGTGCGGCGTGACCCGCGCCCGCACCCCGTCCGGCAGCCCCGGCGTCTCCGCGACGAACTGGAACCCCGACCGGCCGGTCGGCCCGCGCCGGGCCGAGGTGTAGTGGAGCTGCCACGCCACCTGACGTCACTCCCCGTCCAGCATCCCGAACCGATAGAGCAGCCACAGCAGCGGATCCTCCGCGCGGTACGGGCGGACACCGCCCGCCCCGACCCGGTCGCCCTCCGGCATGGAGCCGAGCGCGGACAGGCCGAACAGCGCGTAGTCGGCGTACTGCTGGGACAGGAACAGGTCGAGCTGACCCGCGTTCCAGTCGTGCAGCAGGGCCCTGACCTGCTCGTTCACCGCCGACCTGTCGTCCAGGTCGAGCACCCCGGAACCGGACCGGGAGCGGTGCAGCGCCGACTGCCGCGACACCGCCGGGCCGAGCGCGTCGATCTTGGTGAGCGCGACCGCGACCGGCACCGGGAGGCGCTCGCCCGGCCGCAGCCCGTGCCGCAGCCGCAGCGCCTCGGTGACCCGCGCGATGATGTTGATGGGCTCGCTGTCCGGGTCCTCGCCGAGCGTGCCCTCGCGCGGCTGCGCCTCGTCGGCGAGCGCGTTGTGCGCGCCGGGCAGCTCCAGCGGGTCCACCAGGAAGATGATCGCGTCGGCCGCCTCCAGGTACCGCAGGTGCAGGTCGCGGACCTCGCGGCTGCGCAGGTCCTCACCGGCGGTGTCGAACAGCACCAGCGCGAGCGCGTCGTGCTTGGCCCGGCCCATCCCGGCCAGCGGCGTGCGCGCCAGCTTCGACGGGCGGGTGCGGGTCAGCAGGTACACCAGCGGCTCGCGCGGCGCGGTCGCGGCGCTCGCCGTCGTCGGCAGCAGCCGCCGCTCCTCCAGCAGCGGCCGGGCGAAGTCCCGCTTGTACCGCTCGATCGTCCGGTCGTCGCAGGCGACGAGCGAGGTGTCCAGCTCGGTGCCGACCCGGTTCATCAGCTCGTGCAGCAGGACGGCGATGTAGGTGGACTTCCCCGCGTTCTTCGCGCCGACGAGCGCGACGATCCGCCCGGGGGAGTCGCAGTAGGCGGTCGGGAGCGGGTTGTGGCACTCGGGGCAGACGCGGTTGTGCGTCGGCTGCCCGCAGTCGGGGCAGTCGGCGCGCCCGCCCGAGCGCGGCGGCGCGGCGAACACCGGCGGCAGGGACGCGCCCGCCGTCGAGCCGGTGTACTCGGCCAGCTCGCGGTCGAGCACGGGCGCGCAGCCCTGCCGCCGCCCGACCTGGCCGCGGCAGCGGAACGGGATCCGCTGCGGGTTGATCTCCACGAAGCAGTACGGGCAGGTGATCTCCTGCCGGGCGAGGCCGGGCAGGCTCACCCGGGACGCTAGGGACACCGGCTCCTCCAGGGGGACGCTTACCGGGGGCTGTGCAGATGGCGAACCGGGGGGTCGGTCAGCTCGACCACGGTGTCATCCGTGAAGCAGCGTAGCCAGTACTCGCCCGCGGGCCGAGGCAGCGGCACGGTGAGTTCTCCGGGAACGGGCACCTGCGTCCACGACCCGAGGGTCTCGCCGTCGGTCGGCCGGTGCGGCATCACCCGCCCGCGCCGCAGCACGAGCTCCAGCGTCCCCACCCGCAACGGGCGCTCCGCCGACAGCCGCACGGTGAGCGCCCGCTTCCACGGCGGCCCGGTCCGTTCCAGCTCGTACCGGACGAGCGTGCGCGCTTGTACCTCCACGATCGCCGGGACCCCGACGACGCGCTGGTCGTCGGCGGTGGCGACGGCGGCGACGGCCAGCTCGACCGGCTCGGCCTCCGGCACCTCCACCCGCAGCCCGCCCTGCGCCTCGTAGGCGGCGCGGGTCACCGCGACCCGCTCGGGCGCGGCGCTCGGCAGCCGCCCGGCCTCCATCCGGCCCGCCGCGACCAGGTTCGCCTCGATGCGCCCGGTGGCGATCGCGTCCACGCCGATCCGCCAGGTCAGCTCGACCTCGGCGATCTCGTCCGGCCAGTCGAACCCGACGTGCACGACGTCGCCGCGCCGCTCGGCGACCAGCCGGCGCGGCGGCGGCAGGTTCACGTGCCGGTGCCGCGCGCCGACCGCGGCGGTGCCCTCGGCGACGGTGACCGCGAGCAGCCAGCCGCCGCGCCCAGGCTTCACCAGGATCCCGTCCGAGGTCACCGCGTTCGGGATCCGCCGGGACGCCCTGCGCACCTCCTCGACCGGGACGACCGCGCTGCGCGGCCAGGCGGGCGGCGCGTCCAGCAGGACGATCTCGGGGCTGCCGTGCGCCGGGCGCTCGAACCGGACCAGGATCTCGTCCTCGTCGCCCGCGGACGCGTCCACGGCCATGTCGTACACCGGCTCCGGCGGCGCGGACGGCGTCACCGACAGCCGCACGCCCGGCGTGGTCGTCTCGCGGCCCTGCTCGTCCAGGTACACCGCGCAGACCCGGTAGTGGTAGGTCATGCCGTTCGGGACGCGCTCGGAGAACCCCTCGCGGCCCGCCGGGACGGCCCGCTCGGTGCCCTTCTCGCCGCGGAACACCGCGATCCGCGCGGCCTCCGGCGGGCACCGCCAGCGGCCCGTCAC
>NZ_JBFAOF010000883.1:0-3019 GCF_040675125.1 Spirillospora sp. NPDC049652
CCCGGCGCCCCGCGCGGCGGGCGCGCGCCGCCGGGCTGCCGGGCCACACGCCGGAGGCGCCCGAGCGCCCGGTGTACCGGGTGCCGTTCGGGACGCTGCTGGCCGGGCTGATGCTCAAGCTGCCGGTGATCGCGACGTTCCTGCTGCTGGTCTTCTCGCTGGTGTTCCTGATCGCCTTCCAGGAGGCCGCGATGCTCGCGGTCGCCCTGCCGGCGCTGCTCGGCCTGATCCGCGCGGTGATCGCGCCGATGGTGATGTACGCGAACTTCTCGGTCGCGGTGTCCCCGGACGGCGTCCGGCTGCGGTACGGGCTGCTGGAGACCCGGATGCAGACCGTCCCGCCGGGGCGTGTGCAGGCGGTCAGCGTGGTCGAGCCGTCGGTCTGGCGCGGGCTCGGCTGGGCGCGGCTGGACGTCACGGTCGCCGGATACGCAGGTGAACGGCAGGCGCTCTCGTCCACGCTGCTTCCGGCCGCGCCCAGGCAGGTCGCCGCGCAGATGGTCTCGCTCGTCTTCCCCGGGACGAACGTCGACGCCGTCCCGCTGCTGCCCGCGTCCGCACGGGGCATGACCGTGGACCGCGCGGACGGCGCCGGAACCGACGACGTCGTCTTCGTGGCCAGGCACGGCTGGCTGTGCCGCCGGACGGATGTGATCGCCCATGCGCGCGCGCAGAGCGTCCGGCTCACGGTGAACCCGGTGCAGCGGCTGCTGAACCTCGGCACCGTCCATGTGGACGCGCCGCCCGGACTCGTCCAGGTGGCGGCGGCCGACCGGGACCTGGGCGAGGCCCGCGCCATCGTCGAGTCGACCGCGATGCGGGCCCGCAGCGCCCGCGCCGCGTCCGGCGACACCAGCCACTGGGCGGCCCGCCAGAACGCGGCCACCTGAGTTCTGGCCTGCGGCTTCGTCGAGGACGGGGACTCGGTCATCGCGCCGAGGGACGTATTGTTCCAGCGTGAGTGAGATGTCCTATGACCCGTGGTCGGCGGAGTTCGTCGCCGACCCGTACCCGGTGTTCGAGCGGCTGCGCGCGGAGCGCCCGGTGTTCCTGGACGAGGCGACCGGCCAGTGGGTGGTCAGCCGGTACGCCGACGTGGACGCGCTGCTGCGCGACCGCCGCCTCGGCCGGTCCTACCTGCACACCGGGACGCACGAGGAGTTCGGGCAGCGGCCCGAGCCGGACTTCCTGAAGCCGTTCTGGGACCTGGTCCGCGCCGGGATGCTGGACGTCGAGCCGCCCACGCACACCCGGCTGCGCCGCCTGGTGTCCAAGGCGTTCACGGCCCGGATGGTCGAGGGCCTGCGGCCGATGATCCGCGGGCTGGCCGAGGAGCTCGCCGCGGGCCTGGTCGCGCGCGGCGGCGGCGACCTGCTCGCCGAGCTGGCCGAGCCGCTGCCGGTGACCGTGATCGCCGAGATGCTGGGCGTCCCCGCGGAGGACCGCGGGCTGCTGCGGCCCTGGTCGGCGGACATCTGCGGCATGTACGAGCTGAACCCGCCGGAGGAGGTCCAGCGCAGGGCCGTCCAGGCGGCGAACGACTTCTCCGACTACCTGCGCGGACTCGCGCGGGCGCGGTCGGCCGAGCCGCGCGACGACCTGATCTCGGCGCTCGCGCAGGTCGTCGACGAGGGCGACCGGCTCACCGAGGACGAGCTGATCGGCACCTGCGTCCTGCTGCTGAACGCCGGGCACGAGGCGACCGTGAACGCGACCGGCAACGGCTGGTGGGCGCTGTTCCGCAACCCCGGGGAGCTGGCGCGGCTGCGCGCCGACCACGCGCTCGTCCCGACCGCCGTCGAGGAGCTGATGCGCTACGACGGTCCCGCACCGATGTTCGAGCGCTGGGTGCTGGAGGACATCGAGGTCGGTGGCGTCACGATCCCGCGCGGGCAGGAGGTCGCGCTCCAGTTCGCGTCGGCGAACCGCGACCCCGAGGTCTTCGACGAGCCGAACCGCCTGGACCTCGGCCGCGATCCGAACCCGCACATCAGCTTCGGCCTGGGCATCCACTTCTGCCTGGGCGCGCCGCTCGCGCGCATTGAGATGGCCGAGTCGCTCGGCGCGATCCTGCGCGCGGCCCCCGAGCTGAGGCTGACGGAGGAGCCGCGCTGGAAGCCCGGCTACATCCTGCGCGGACTCGAATCACTGAACGTCGAGGTCTGACCCCGTCCGGGGCAGATCGCGCAGAGGCAGGGCAGGGTCAGGGGCGGATACCGGCCAGGGACGGCGGTAGCGGCATGCCGACCGTCTGGGCCAGCCAGCCGAAGCCGCCGAGGCCCGACGCGTCCAGGAGCTCGGCCTCCTCACCGGCGGTGCGGAGGCCGACGAGGTAGGCGCGCGGGTCGCGGTGGGCGAGGTCCAGCGGCGGACGCGCGCCCGTGAGGCCGAGAGCGCGCAGGGCGTCCCGCTGGGTGGTCAGGAGGGACGCGGTCGCTCCCGCGCGCTCTCCGGCGGCGGTGCAGGCGTCCAGGGCCACATGGGCGGTGATGTCGCACGAGCCGTCCGGGACGGGCGCGACCGTGGCTCCGTCGCGGTACCCGGTGAGTGATCCGTAGGGCGGACGGGACGCTCGTGCGTGCGCGTAGTCCATCGCCACTGCGAGGCCCGCGTCGAGGCGTCCGATGACCGTCGCCCATGCCTGGCAGCGCGGGTGCCCGATCTCGGCGCGGTCGCCGGGTTCGTTGAGGGGCCACCAGGTGGCGGCCCAGTCGAGGTCCTCCGCAGTGGGCGGCGGGCCGAGGCGTTCCATTCCGGACGTCCGGCAGACCTCGACGACGCGGGGGCCGCTGTCGGTCTGCTCCACGACGTCCAGCGGGATGTTGTCGAGCCATTCGTTCGCGATGACCAGGCCCGTGACGGACTCGGGCAGGCTGGACCGCCACTCGATCGCGTCGGGCAGGCCGTCCGGGCGGGGTGCGACCTCGACCGCGATCGGACGGAGCCGGGCGGCGAGCCCGGGGTCGGCGTGCCCGAGCAGGTGCAGCAGGATTCCGGCGCAGCCCGCGCCGACGTCCAC
>NZ_JBFAOF010000884.1:0-3015 GCF_040675125.1 Spirillospora sp. NPDC049652
CGCTGGTGGTCGGCGACGACGAGCCGCGCGGACGGCTGCGCGACGACCTCGCCCTGGCCATCCGCCACGCGCAGAAGTCGTCCGGCCTGCCCGCCGAGTCGGTGACGGCCGAACTGGCCGAGGGCGACGACGTGGCCGAAGCGCTGGCCGACGCGGGGTGGCCAGAGGGGGAACTACTCGTTCTGGCTAGTTCCGAGGACGCGTCCGCACATCAGGTCTTCCTGGGAGAAACGGCGCTCAAGGTACTGCGGGCGGCCTCCTGCCCGGTGACGGTCCTCCCGAGGGGCTACTCCTGACGTAGTCACCGCCGACCCCACCCAGATAGCCCAGGATGGCCGTTTCCGCCCGAACTGCTTGCGGCTCCGAAGTTATGTTGGCTACATTCCTTCGAGATCATCGTGTGACCTTGGAGCGTAATGGACCCCATCGGCGGGAAGTTGCTGGACGTCGCCCGCAAGCAGCTCGGCTATCAGGCCAAGGGCGACGGCTACTCCAAGTACGGGGAGTGGTACCGCAAGACCGTCGACGGCGACCACGACTCCTACTTCTCCACCGCCCCCTGGTGCGACATGTTCCTCGCCTGGGCCGCCCAGCAGGCCGGGGTCGCCCAGCAGGCCGGCCAGTTCGCCTCCACCATCGACCACGCGAAGTGGTTCCAGAAGCAGAACGCGTTCGGGCACACCCCCGAGGCCGGGGCGCTGGTCTTCTTCGACTGGTCCGGCAGCGGCGACCTCGACCAGATCGACCACGTCGGCCTGGTCGAGTCGGTCGACGGCGACTGCCTGCACACGATCGAGGGCAACACCGACGGCGGGCAGCTCATCCGGCACACCCGCTGCGACGACGGCAAGGTCGTCGGCTACGGCTACCCGGGCAAGGTCAAGGTCACCGAGCGGCACGCGCCCAAGCACGCCGCTCCCCCGGCGCCGGTGCAGAGCATCGGGGCCGCGTACGACGCGTCCGCCCCGGCGGCGCGGCACCGTCCGGTTCCGGCCTCCGACCATGACCACGACGGCGGGCTTCCCGCCCAGGAGGCCGTGATGGGCGGCGTCCTGGCGCTCATCCTGTGCGGCACGGTCGCGCTCAGCGCCGGGAAGGCCGCCGCCGCCCGCGCCGCCGAACTGGCTCCGGACCGCGCGCCCATCCGCGTCCGCAAGCGGGGCAAGCACCACCGTCCGGCCACCCCGGTCGCACTCCCCGCCGACGTCACCCCCGCCGACCTGGACGCCGCCGCCTCCGAGACCACGGTCATGCCCGCCCTCTCCCTCGCCGCCGCCCACCAGGCCGAGGACCGCGAGTTCTGGGGCCGCATCGCCCACCTCAAGGAGGACGAGGACCTGGCCTTCTGGGACGACCTGCACAGCGAGTCCACCCTCACCTCCGCCCTGTCCCGCACCCTGGCCTCCGCGGCGGACCCGGAGTCCACCCCCGCTTGACCCGCCGCGTGCGCGCTTTCAGCGCGGGCGACGGGCTTTTGCGTCCACGCGGCATGGTCTTGAGTCCGTGGGCGCGCGGGCGCCGTCAAGCCCCGCCGGGCCGCCTCGGGCACGCCGTTCGAGGCGTCGAGTGGGCATCGGCTTCAGAGTTCCGCTAAAGTTAACGACGTCGCCGGGGGAACCCGGAGGACGCGCGGAAGTGGCTCAGTGGTAGAGCATCACCTTGCCAAGGTGAGGGTCGCGGGTTCGAATCCCGTCTTCCGCTCTGAGAGGCAGGCCGTACGCCGGTCTCGCTCTGGTGGAGTGGCCGAGAGGCGAGGCAACGGCCTGCAAAGCCGTGTACACGGGTTCAAATCCCGTCTCCACCTCTGCGCCGTGCACCCTCCGCGAGCACGAGCTCGGGCGATTAGCTCAGTGGGAGAGCGCTACCTTGACACGGTAGAGGTCACTGGTTCAATCCCAGTATCGCCCACCACCCACCCCAGGTCAGGACCACCGGTCCTCCCCCTGGGGCTTTTTCGTCTTCTCGGGCGTCCCACGCGGTACGGCCGTCCCTCAGCGCCCTGAGCGGGCGTAGCCGCGCACCGCCAGCGGCACGAACACGACCAGCAGCGTCACCGACCAGAGCAGGACCGCGGTCACCGGATGCTCCATCGGCCAGGCCGGGTGCGCCGGACTCGCGCCCGGGTTCCCGAACAGGTCGCGCGAGGCGGCGGTGATCGCGCTCACCGGGTTCCAGTCGGCCACGAAACGCAGCCAGGCGGGCATGCCGTCCGTGGGGACGAAGGCGTTGGACAGCATCGTGACCGGCAGGAACAGCGGCGCGAGCTGGGCCACCGTCTGCTCGTTCCGCACCGCCAGGCCCAGCTGGGCGCCGACCCAGGCCAGCGCGTACCGCAGCAGGACGATCAGCAGGAACGCCTCGGTGGTGAGGACCACGCCGCGATGCGGCCGCCAGCCGACCGCCAGGCCCGTCGCCACCATGATCGCGAGCAGGGGCAGGCCGACGACGGCGTCGGCCCCGGTCTGCCCGAAGGGAACGGCGAGCCGGGAGGTCGGCATGGAGCGGAACCGGTCCATCACCCCCTGGGACGCGTCGGCGGCCGTCCGCCCCATGACTCCCTGGACGGCGGTGAAGCACACCATCGCGAACAGTCCGGGCATCAGGTACTCGCGGTAGTCGCCGCCGCCCGGCACCCGGATGGCGCTGCCGAAGACGTAGCCGAACAGCACGACCATGACGACGGGGAAGATCAGCGCGGCGACGATCTGACCGGGTTCCGCCTTCAGGCGCGCGAGTTCGCGCGCGACGAGGGTCAGCCCGTCGCCGATCGTCCAGCGCAGGCGTCCCATGGCGGTGGTGGCGGCGGCCGTGGGGTTGTGGCCGGTGGCCGCGGGGGTGGCGGTGGTCATCGGACGCTCTCCTTGGAGTCGGTGAGGCGGAGGAAAACCTCGTCGAGGGTGGGACGCCGCAGTCGGACGTCGGCGGCGGCGACACCGGCGCGGTCGAGTTCGCGGACCACGTCGGCGAGCCGGAAGACGCCGCCGGGCAGGGGAACGCTGAGCCGGTCGGCGCCGG
>NZ_JBFAOF010000885.1:0-3007 GCF_040675125.1 Spirillospora sp. NPDC049652
GAACAGCTGCGGGTCCGGATCCCGCTCGGCGAGGGCCGCGAGGAGGTCCGGCCCGGCCCGCCGCCGCCGGTGGACGGCCGCCGCTCGGCCGCGTGCGGCGGCGAGTGCCGGTCCGGCCGCGCCTGCACCCTGTACGAGCTGCGCGCGGCCGACCTGCTCGCCGCGAACGCCGAGTGGGCGTGGCTGCGGCTGTGGGGCGAGACGCTCGTCCTCGCGCACGTGACGGACCGTCCGCTGCCCGCCGTCCCGGCCGAGCTGGAGCGGGCGTGGTCGCGGCTCGCGCCCCGGCTGCGCGAGTGCGCCCTCGCCACGGTCGTGGACCGCGCCGTGACCCGCCGCTCCCGCGCGCTGCGCACGGCGTTCCCGCCCGCCGACCTGACCGCCGCGGTCGCGGGCGCCGCCACGAGGATGCTCGGCGGCGCGCACGACCTGGCGGGCGTCCGCGCGGGGGCGCAGTGGGTCGTCCCGCAACTGCGCTGGCTGCACGAGCTGGACCGGCTGTTCCCGTACGGGGCGGGCGCCCCCGACAAGCACGCGCTCGCGCCGCCCCTCGACTTCCGGCTGCCCGGCCTGCGGGACGTCCCGGACACCCGCCTCGGCCACCGCCTGCGCGACCTGCGCCGCCACCCGCTGTCGCTGGAGCTCGCGGCGAACCGTCCGCTCGCCCTGCTGGCCCTCGCGGGCGAGGACGAGCACGCGGCGTTCTTCACCGATCTGTCGCTCGTGGCGGTCGGGATGGAGGAGGACGAGCAGATCGGGCACATCGCGTCGGCGATGCGCGCCGAGTCGTGGCTCGAACCGGTGCTGAGCTGGCCGGACCGCTTCATCGCCCCGTTCGACGACCCGTCCGCCGGGCTCCCCTTCCTCACCGCTCCCTGACCGGCGTCCCGACCCTGGGCGACGGTTTCGTCACGATCGCTCCGGGAACCTCCCGGCGTTCACCGCGCGGCCGGTACTTTCTTCCTCCCCCTGCATGCCGGAGGTCGGATGGTCACCGTCGCCGAAGGCGCCGCGCCCGCGTTCGGGCACGTGCGTCCCGGGCCCGCGCCGGCCGCGCGGCCGATGCAGAACACCACGCGGCACCTCTGCGCCGCCGTCTACCTGAACCGCGCCGTCTGCGCGGCCGTGATCCGCGAGTACCTGCACGACGAGCACCGGGCCGTCGTGCCGTCCTTCGGATTCGACCTCGAACCGGTGATCCGGCACGCGCTGCGCGCCCGGCGGCTGCGCATCTACCGCGACCTGCTCCTCATCCTGGCCTGGACGCTGCTGCTCGCCGTCGCGCCCGGCATCGCCGTCTCGCTCGCGTGGGTGCTGGCCTCCCCGGCGGTCGCGGCGCGCATCCGCTGGCGGGCGCTGAGCTGGCAGTGGCGGGTCGTGGCCGCGGGGGCGCTGGCCGCTCCGTTCCTCTACGCGGCGATCACCGTCGTCGTGGCGTCCCTGGTCGGCCGAACCTCGTACGCGGCGGAAACGGCCGACTGGAACATCCAGCACGTATGGACGGTGTTCCAGCTGGAGCACCCGTTCGCGACCATGACCCTCGCCCTCATGGCCTTCGCGCTGATCTACTTCGGGCACCTCGCGCTGCTGTTCTGGACGCTGTCCCGCGAGCTCGCGCCCGGCGCGCACGGGCCGGGCCCGCGCGTCCTCAGCCCCCGGGTGAACGTCCTGCTGGAGCGGATCCGCGCCGCGCAGCTCGGCAACGTCACGCTGTACTCGGGCGACAACCCGTTCCTCGGCGCGGGACCGGTCCGGTCGCACCTGACCCGCGCGTGGTCGATCGTGCTGGAGCTCGACCGCCCCGGCGCCGACCCGCTGACCGGGGAGCCCGGCGGCGACCCGCTGTCGATGGACTCGGCGGGACGGCCCGACCCGATGACCATGCACCGGCGCGTCCAGGAGAGCGTCCGGGCGATGCGGGACGAGTGGCCGCCCAGCCCGGACGGCACAACGCCCGACCGAGGCTCCTGGCTGCCGCCGAACGAGCGGGTCGCCGGGCTGAACACCGGCTGGCACGTGGTCGCGCCGGGCCTCTGCGAGCAGCGCGAACGCCCGGTCGGCGCGTCCGACCCGCGCCCGTTCAGCGGCCACCCGCTGATCGACCCGGTCGCGCGGCTGCCCTACTCCCTCGCCGGCGACGAGGCGGTGGACGCGCTCGTCCGGCACCCGCAGGGCGCGGTCCGCTGCTACCAGCGGATCACCGTCGGCGCGCAGACGCAGCCGGTGCTGCGCCGCGACGGCAGCGCGCTCGCGTCCGCCGCCGACCGCGACCAGACCCTCACCGCGTTCGTCTACCTCGCCGTCGAGGGCCGGATGCTGTACGGGCAGTTCGTCGCGACCGTGCTGCCGCCCGTCCGGCCCGAGTTCCGGCTCGTGGACCTGCTGTCGGCGTGGAGCGAACCCGTCCTGCTCGGCCAGGCCGTCCGGGTGGGCTGGCGCGGCTTCGCCGAGGCCGTCCTGCTGCCGGTGCCGAGGACGGTCGCCGCGGCGTGGGGCATGGCGGTCGGCGCGATCGCGGCGTCCTCCGGCGGCGACCCGACGGCGCGGACCGTGCGCGACTACGGCTCGCGGCTCAGCGTCCGCGAGCTGGTGGCCGACACCGACCTGCACGACTTCCTGCAGGCCACGGACGCGGACAAGTACGCGAAGCTGATCGAGCGGCGCGTCAACGAGGCGCTGCTCGACTACCTGGACACCGAGTGCGGCGTGGACGTGTCGGCCTACCGCGAGCAGGCCGGGACGCTCCTGAACCAGGGCGTGATCATGACGGGCGGCCGGATCGACGGGCAGGTCGCGGTCGGCGGCCGCGGCTCCCGCGTCCGGCAGGCCCAGGGCGTGAACCCGTAGGGACGACACGAGGGAGCGGTATGCGGCGGCACGGCGACGACCGGGGAGTGCGCATCGGCGGGAACGCCCGGGTGTCCGGGCAGATCTCGACCGGTGACGACAGCGTCCAGATCCAGAACGGCCCGGCGGCCGGCCCGCCGGACGGCACGGCCGCCGCGCT
>NZ_JBFAOF010000886.1:0-2999 GCF_040675125.1 Spirillospora sp. NPDC049652
CGGACGCGGCGCAGTGGCGGCAGCCGACCGAGCAGCTCGCCGCGAACCTGTCGGGCCTGGCGGACAAGGCGTCCGACGCCCGGCTGAAGACCGCGCTGAAGGACCAGGCGGACAAGCTGCGCGCCGCCGCCGGGACGGTCTCGTCCGGCGACGTCGAGCAGCTCAACCAGGCCCTCGCCGCCGCGCCCGGGGCCCTCGGCACCGCCTGCCGCTGAGCCCCCGCCGCTCCCCGACCACACGGCCGTCCGCTGAGCGCGCGCCGCTTTTCCGGGAAGGGCGTGGGCAGCGGAAAGGGGTCCCGAGAGAACTCGGGACCCCTTCGGTCAGTAGCTCAGTTCGCCGGTGCCGCCGCCGCCACCGCCACCGGTGCCGCCGCCGCCGTCTCCGCCGCCGCCCCCGGTGCCCGGCGGGGTGGGACGGCCCGTGGGCTTGTCGGTGGGCCGGTGCGTCGGCCGGTCGGTCGGCGGGATCGTCGGCTTGGTCGGACGGTTCGGCTTGGTCGGCTTGCCGGTCGGCACCCGCGTGGGCCGGTCCGTCGGCCGGTCGGTCGTCGGACCCGGGTCGTAGCCGGTCTGGATCGACGGCGGGTCGAACGACTTCGCCTCGAGGTTCTTGATCGAGACGGCGTCGCCCATGTAGCTCTTCCAGATCTGCGCCGGGAGCTGGCCGCCGTAGGAGCCGTAGCCGGGGATGCTCAGCGGCTTGTTGTCGCTGCGGAACATCGAGACCGTCGTCTGGAGCTGCGGGATGAACCCGTTGAACCAGATCGCCGCGCCGCCGTTGGTGGTGCCCGTCTTGCCCGCGACGTCGCGGCCGTCGTCGAGCTGCGCGCCGGTTCCGGTGCCGCCCTGGACGACCTTCTGCATGGCGTAGGTGGCGTCCGCCGCGACCTGGTCGCTGAAGACGTCGTCGCCCTTCTCGGAGAACTTCTCGGTGTCGCCCTTGTTGTCCTCGACCGAGCGGACCACGTACGGCGTGCGGTGCGTGCCGCCGGCGGCGAACGTCGAGTACACCCCGGCCATCTCGATCGGGTGCACCGAGATCGGGCCGAGCGGCAGCGACGGGGCCTTGTCGGCGCCGTTCGCGGTGAGCTGGCTCTTCGGGATGCCCATCGCCTCGGCCATCTTCACCACCTTGTCGAGCCCGACCTCCTGGCCGAGGTTGACGTAGGCGGTGTTGATCGAGTGCTCGGTGGCGGTGACCAGGTTGACGTCGCCGAACGACTCGTTGGAGTCGTTGTGCAGGGACGCGCCGGCGAAGGTCTGCGGGGAGGAGCCGTCCTCGGTGGTGTCGAGGCCGTAGCCCGCCTTGAGCGCGGCGGCCAGCACGATCGGCTTGAAGCCGGAGCCCGGCTGCGCCCAGTCGTACCAGACGCTCGACCCCATCTCGGTGAGGTAGTTGCGGCCGCCGTAGAAGGCGAGCACCTGCCCGGTGGACGGGTCGACCGACACCAGGGCGGTGCGGATCTTCTTGCTCATCCCGCTCGGGACGTTGTTGGTCACCGCCTGCTTGGCGGCGTCCATCAGGTCCTTGTCGAACGTCGTGACGATCTTCAGGCCGTCCCGGTTGATCTCGTCCTCGGTGTAGCCGCGGCGCTCGATCAGCTCCTTGCGGGCCACATTGATCATGTAGCCGTTCTGCCCGCGGTAGACGTTCTTCAGCTTCTGCGCGCGCGGCTTGGGGAACTTCATCTGCGCCTGCTGCGCGGGCGTCAGCGCGTGGTCGCGGACCATGTTGCCGACCACGGCCTGCCAGCGCTGCTGCGCGTAGGACAGGGAGGCCCCGGACGGGTCGCCGAACGGCGTCGGCTGCTGGATCGCCGCGGCCAGGTAGGCGCCCTCGGACGGGGTGAGGTCCTTGACGTCCTTGTTGTAGTAGGCGTGCGCGGCGGCCTGGATGCCGTAGGCGTCGCGGCCGAAGTAGATCGTGTTGAGGTACTGCTCGAGGATCCAGTCCTTGGACTTCTCCCGGCCCACCTTCAGGGAGACCATGACCTCCTTGAGCTTGCGGGTGACCGAGCGCTCCTGGCCGATGCCGCCGTAGTAGTTGCGGACCATCTGCTGGGTGATGGTGGAGCCGCCCTGCAGCTGCTTGCCGGTCGCGGTGGACCAGAACGCGCGGGCGGTGCCCTTCACCGAGACGCCGGGGTCGCTGTAGAAGGACCGGTTCTCGGCGGCGATCACCGCTTCCCGGACGCCCTTGGGCACCTGGCTGATCGGCACCGCCTCGCGGTTGGTGCCGGTCTTGGCGATCACCGTCTTGCCGTCGGCGTAGTAGTACGTCGGGCCCTGCGCGACGGCGGCCTGCGACGGCGACGGAACCGGCGTGAGCAGGTAGGCCACGGCGAACGCGGCGATGCCGAGCCCGATCAGCCCGAGGACCGTGAACGCCGCGCGCCGGGCGTACCGGGCGCCCCGGCTGCGCTGCTTGCGCGGCTTTCCGGGCGGGCCGCCGGCGGCGCCCGCCGTCCGGCCCCGGCCCCCGGCCGCGGTGCGGGAGGCCTCGGCGGCCTTGACCCCGGCCGTGCGCGGGCTCTCGGCGATGCCGCCGAGCCGTGCCGTGCGGCCCGGCCGCGACGAGACGTCCTTGTTCGACCCGGTGGACGACTCGCCCCCCGGGGTCATGTCCTTACTGCTCACTGGCCCCCCGTGATTTATTCGTTATCGACGATACCCGAGGGGATCGGTGCGTCGGGCGGGTCATCTCGCTCACATGGCCCCCAAGAGAAGGACGGCTGGAACAGCCCGGAAGTTCGCGTGACGCGGGACACAGATCACTCCGTTTCCGCTCCTTCCTTCACCGGTCATCCGAAACCGGACGGGAAGGCGGTCCGAATACCGGAAGCCGAACCCGTGCCCCGATTCCCCGAGGTGAATCCCGGGGCGGAAGATCCCTTCCAGGGACACGCGGCGGACGTCGCGGGAAACCGGCGGCCGGGCTGGAAAAGCCGGACGGGAAAAGCCGGACGGCGGGACGGCCCGCTTTATGGGCCTCCCCCC
>NZ_JBFAOF010000887.1:0-2998 GCF_040675125.1 Spirillospora sp. NPDC049652
CCGAGCGCGATCGCGCCGCCGTTGGGATTGACCCGGGCGGGGTCGGCGCCGGTCTCGCGCAGCCAGGCGAGCACCACCGGCGCGAACGCCTCGTTGATCTCCACCGCGTCCATCTGGTCGATCCGCATGCCGCTCTTCTTCAGCGCGTACGCGGTCGCGGGGATCGGCGCCGACAGCATCCGGATCGGGTCCTCGCCGCGCGCCGACAGGTGGTGGATCCGGGCGCGCGGCGTCAGCCCATGGTCGCGGACGGCCCGCTCGGACGCGACGAGCAGCGCGGCGGCCCCGTCGGAGATCTGCGAGGCGAGCGCGGCGGTGAGGCGTCCGCCGTCCACCAGCGTCCGCAGCCCGGCCATCTTCTCCAGGGTCGTGTCGCGGCGCGGCCCCTCGTCGGTCGTCACGCCCTCGACCGGCTCGATCTCGCGCGCGAACCGTCCCTCGTCGATCGCCCTGAGCGCCTTCTGGTGGGAGGCGTAGGCGTACTCCTCCATCTCCTCGCGCGACAGGTCCCAGTCGCGGGCGATCTGCTCGGCGCCGGCGAACTGCGTCACCTCGCCGTCCCCGTACCGCCGCACCCACCCCTTGGAGCCGACGAAGGGCCCGCGGTCGAAGCCGAGCGGCTCGGCGGCCGTCATCGCGTACGCGATCGGGATCTGCGACATGCTCTGCACGCCGCCCGCCACCACCAGGTCCGACGTCCCGGCCAGGACCGCCTGCGCCGCGAAGTGCACCGCCTGCTGGGACGAGCCGCACTGGCGGTCCACGGTGACGCCGGGCACCTCCTCGGGCAGCCCGGCGGCCAGCCACGCCGTCCGCGCGATGTCCCCGGCCTGGGGGCCGACGGTGTCCACGCAGCCGAACACCACGTCCTCCACCGCGGCCGGATCGATCCCCGACCGCTCGACCAGCGCGGTCAGCACGTGCGCGCCGAGGTCGGCGGGGTGGACGGCGGCCAGCCCGCCGCCGCGCCGCCCGACCGGCGCGCGGACGGCTTCGACCAGGTATGCCTCGGCCATCGGGGTCTCCTTCGCTCTCCGGAGCCCGCCTCGGGGGGACGGGTCTCGGGGACGTGACGTCAGGTCGCCTGGATGCCCTCCAGCACCATGGCGAGGTACTGCTTGGCGATGTCCTCGGCGGACAGCCGCCCGCCGCGCTGGTACCAGTTCGCCGCCACCCACACGGTGTCGCGGATGAACCGGTAGACCAGCCCGCGGTCCAGGTCGGCGCGGAACGCGCCCTCGGCGACGCCGCGCTCCAGCAGCTCGGTCCACATCCGCTCGAACCGGCGGTGCGAGTCGAGCAGGTACCCGAAGCGCTCGCCGGCCGCCAGGTGCTTGGACTCGTTCTGGTAGACCACCACGGCGGGACGGTGCCGGTCGATCGACCGGAACGACTCCACGACCAGGGCCTCCAGCGTCTCGCGCGCGCCGAGCCCGGCGTCCAGGACGCGCTCGTAGGCGGCCCACATGTCGTCCAGGAACGTCGAGAGGATCTCGTCGGCCATCGACTCCTTGGAGTCGAAGTGGTAGTACAGGCTGCCGCCGAGGATCCCGGCCGCGTCGGCGACCTGCCGGATCGTGGTCGCGGCGTACCCCTGCGAGGCGAACACCTCGGCGGCGGTGGCGAGCAGCTCGGCCCGGCGTTCCGCGCGCGCCGCGGCGGTTCCCTCGGCGTCGCGCCGTCGTGGACTCATCGTGTGTCGTGTTCCTAAGGATGCTGAGAGGAGACGGAGACGACCTCGCCCGTCATGTAGGACGAATAGTCGCCGGCGAGGAAGACGATAACGTTCGCCACCTCCCACGGCTCCGCGTAGCGGCCGAACGCCTCGCGCGCCGTCAGCTCGTCCAGGAGCTCCTGCGAGGTCACCTTGACCAGGTGCGGATGCATCGCCAGCGACGGCGACACCGCGTTGATCCGGACGCCGAACTCGGCCGCCTCCAGTGCCGCGCACCGCGTCAGCGCCATCACCCCGGCCTTGGCCGCCGCGTAGTGCGACTGGCCCTTCTGCGCCCGCCAGCCGATGACCGACGCGTTGTTGACGATGACGCCCCCGCCCTGGTCGCGCATGTGCCGCAGGGCGGCGCGGGTGCAGCGCATCGTGCCGTTGAGGGTGATGTCCAGGACGCGCGTCCACTGCTCGTCGTCCATGTCGACCAGGTCGGCGGTGCCGCCGAGCCCGGCGTTGTTGACGGCGACGTCCACGCGTCCGAAGCGCTCCACGGCGGACGCGTACAGCGCCCGCACCTGCGTCTCGTCGGTGACGTCGCAGGGCTGCGCGGCGACCCGGTCGTCCCCGAACTCCTTGACCAGCTCCTCGTGGCTGCGCGCGAGGCGGCGCTCGTGCGCGTCGGAGATGAACACCCGCGCGCCCTCCTCCAGGCAGCGGCGCGCGGTGGCCCCGCCGATCCCGGCGCCGGCCGCGGCGGTGACGACGACGGCGCGGTCCTTCAGCAGCCCGTGCCCTTGGACGTAGGTCGGGGCCTTCTTGGGCAGCCCGTGCCCGGGCGCGTGGGTCGGGGTCATGGACGGGCCTCCCTGGGGAGTCCGAGCACGCGCTCGGAGATGATGTTGCGCTGGATCTCGTTCGACCCGGCGTAGATCGTGTCCGAGCGGGAGAACAGGAACAGCCGCTGCCAGTCGTTCAGGTCGTACGACTCACCGTCCGCGATCAGCCCGGCCGCGCCCAGCACGTCCATGGCGAGCTCGCCCAGCTCCCGGTGCCAGGTCCCCCACACCAGCTTGGAGATCGACGACTCGGGGCCCGGCGCGCCCGACGCCACACCGGCCATCGTCCGCACCGCGTTCAGCCGCATGACCTCCAGGCCCATCCAGGACCGGGTGAGCCGGTCGCGCAGCAGCGGATCGTCCACCGCGCCGGTGCGCCGCGCCAGGTCGATGACGCCCTCCAGCTCGCGCCGGAACCCGACCTGCTGGCCGAGCGTCGCGACGCCGCGCTCGAACCCCAGCGTCGCCATCGCGATCCGCCAGCCGTCGCCCG
>NZ_JBFAOF010000888.1:0-2997 GCF_040675125.1 Spirillospora sp. NPDC049652
GGTCTGGCGCACCTCGTGGTCGGCGAGCCGGAACTTGGCGACGCCGCGCGTGTAGACCAGGCCCTCCTCGGGCTTGCGGACGTGCCGCCACAGCGCGCGGCGCAGCACCTCGGCCATCCGGGCGTCGCCCTTGACCGCGGACGCGGCGGCGGGCTCCTCTCCGGTGGGCGCGCCGAGCAGGTCGTCCACCGTCGCCTGGTCGACCTGGACCTCGCCGAGCGCGGGCAGGACGGACGAGATGTAGGCGAGGAACGCGCGGTTCGGCCCCACGATCAGCACCCCGGACCGGGCCAGCCGCTCCCGGTGGGTGAACAGCAGGTAGGCGGCGCGGTGCAGGCCGACGGCGGTCTTGCCGGTGCCGGGCGCGCCCTGCACGCACACCGTGCGGCCGAGGTCCGCGCGGACGATCACGTCCTGCTCGGGCTGGATGGTGGCGACGATGTCGCGCATCGGGCCGGTGCGCGGCCGCTCGATCTCGGCGGTGAGCAGCGCCGAGGTGTGGACGGGCGCGTCGAGCGGCTCGTCCTCGAACGCGGTCAGCTCGCCGCCGCGGAACCCGAACCGGCGGCGCGTCCGCCAGCCCATCGTGTCGGCCGGGCCCGCCTGGTAGAACGCGCGGCAGACGGGGGCGCGCCAGTCCAGCACCAGCGGACGCCGGTCGCCGCCGTCGTCGTGGACGTGCCGCCGCCCCACGTACATCGTCGCGAGCCCGTCCGCCTCGCCGGACTCGTCGTCCGGGCTCTCCCGGACTTGCTGGTGGTCGCGGTCCATCCGGCCGAAGAACAGCGGGGTGTCGGGGTGGTCGGCGAGCGCGGCGACCCGCTGGTCGAGCAGCGACTCCAGGTACTTGCGCGACACCCAGTCGGCGGCCATGTCCGCCGACAGGCTCGCGGCGTGCTCGCGCATCCGGCGCAGCGCCTCGCGGGCCGCCGCGAGGTGCGCGCGCTCGGCGGTCAGGACCTCGGTCGTCCCCGTGGGCGTGGTGGCCCTGGGCTCGGCCTTCTGGGGCAGGGTTTCTCCGGGCATGCGAACAGACCTCCGGTCGGAGAGCGGTCGTTGGCGAAACCCACGACCTTACCCGGCGGGTCGTCCGCCCGCCCCGCCTTCTGATCATCCGGCCGGGAGACGAGCGCCCCGGTCCGGCCCGGCCCTCGGGTGAAGTGCGGCCGTTCCGTTGGGGTGGGGATTGCGTTGATCGCGGAAGAAGATCTTCGTGGCCGGGCGCCGGCCGGACGCGGTCCGGAGAGTGGGGAGAGGGAGCGGTGGGCGACGAGGGGACGGACGTGGCGGTGGCAGGCGAAGCCGGGATCAAGGTCGTGGCCGGGGACGTGCGGTTCCCGGCACTGTGCCGCGGCTTCAACCCCAGGTGGCACGCGAATCCCGAGTACGTCCGGTTGGTGCGCGACAGCAAGGAGGTCAGGGCGGCGCTGCAAGAGGCGGTGAAGGAGCGGCCCACGGGCGAGCGGACGCGGATCACCGTCCGCTCCGGCGGGCACTGCTATGAGGACTTCGTCTGCTCCGGCGACGTGCGGGTGATCATCGACGTCTCGCTCATGAACCGGATCTACGAGGACCCCGGCATGGGCCCGGACGTGGTCTGTGTCGAGGCCGGGGCCACCAACGGCGGCCTGCGCAAGAACCTGTTCCTGCGGACGGGGCGGGTGCTGCCCGGCGGTTCGTGCCCGTCGGTCGGCGTCGGCGGGCACGTGCCGGCGGGCGGGTTCGGCCTGCTGTCGCGGCAGTTCGGCCTCACCGTCGACTACCTGTGCGCGGTCGAGGTCGCCGTGGTGGACGAGAACCGCAAGGTGCGGCTGGTCGTCGCGACCTCCAGGTCGGAGGAGCGGGACCTGTGGTGGGCGCACACCGGTGGCGGGGGCGGCAACTTCGGCATCGTGACCCGCTTCTGGTTCCGCGAGCTCCCGAAGGCTCCGGAGCGGGTCCTGCTCACCGTCAGCGGGTGGAAATGGTCGAAGATGAACCGGGCGCACTTCGGCCGCATCATCGACAACTTCGGCGAGTTCTTCGCCACGACGGACCCGGAGGCCAAGGAGCGCTACCGGCCCCTGTTCGCGATCCTGCTGCTCAACCACCGCAGCAAGGACGAGATCGGGCTGATCGCCCAGATCGACGCCACTCTCCCCGATGCCAGGGCCCGGCTCGAAGAGTTCCTGGCCGCCATGAACCGGGAGGTCGGCCCGGTCCGGGGGTCGCTGACCCAGGCGCACGGGGAGTATCCGGCGCTCGCGGGTCTGGAGAGCCCGACGATGCTGCCGTGGAACACCGTGGACAAACTGCTCGGGCCGGTGGACAACCTGCGCTGCGGCAAGCACAAATCCGCGTACATGCTCCGTCCGCTTCCGAAGGAGCAGATCGACGCGCTGTGGGAGGCGCTCGCGTTGGAGGATCCTGATGTGGTGCGGGACGCGGTCGTCCAGATCGACTCCTACGGCGGCGCGATCAACGACGTGGGGGCCTCGGACACGGCGGTGATCCAGCGGAGTTCGGTGCTCAAGCTGCAGCACCAGATCTACTGGCCGGTGGACCGGGACGGCGAGGGCCACCTGCGCTGGATCCGGGAGCTGTACCAGCGGATGTACCAGGGCACAGGCGGGGTGCCGGTCCCCGACGGCCACGGCGGGCAGCACACGACGGACGGCTGCTACATCGGCTATCCCGACGTCGATCTGAGCGATCCGGAATGGAACGGTTCCGATGTTCCGTGGTCGACCCTCTACTACGGGCGCCACTACAGCGGCCTTCAGGACATCAAGCGCAACTGGGATCCGCTCGACATCTTCCACCACCGCCAGTCGATCCGGCCGAAGGGGCTATCGTAGGGGCGTCGTGATCTGGATCACATGATGGAGATCACATGGTGCTGCGGATGGGCGAACGGCGGGCCGCGGCCTGGCCGGGCTCCGGCGAGGGGCTCCGGGCGGCGGACGTGACGGTCCGGTTCGGCGGGGTCACGGCCGTGGACGGCGCGGGACTGAGCGC
>NZ_JBFAOF010000889.1:0-2986 GCF_040675125.1 Spirillospora sp. NPDC049652
CCCGTCGAGGTGTCGACCGAGCGTACGCCGGTCAGCCCGGTCGGCCGGAGCATGACGCCCTCGGCGACGGCCGCCCCGGTGAAGGAGTGGCCGGTTCCGGGCATCCGGACGGTCTGCCCTTCGGCGGCCGCCGCGCGCACGGCGGCGGAGACCTCGTCGGTGCTGGTCGGGGTGGTGACGCGGCGGGGGGTGGCGGTCTGGTTCCCGGCCCAGTTACGCCACGTCCGGGTGCTCTCGGGGGACATGGCCGAACTCTACTCGGCGATCGTTCGTGAGGAAAGTTCACGTTTACTTACGGCCCGGAACGCGGCCGCGGTGACCAGTGCCGCGACGACCGCCGAGGCCACCGGGACGCCGAAGGACGCCTCGGCGCCGTGGGCGTCGGCGACCCGCCCGGACAGTGACGCGCCCGCCGCCGCGCCGATGCTGATCGTCGTCGACACGAGCGCCAGGCCCTCGGTGAGCTGGCCCTCCGGGACCAGCCGCTCCACCAGCCCGAACCCGGGGATGATCGTCGGTGAGATCGCCAGCCCGGCCACGAAGACCACCGGCAGCATCAGCCAGAAGTCGCCGACCAGCAGCGTCGGCGCCAGCAGCACGGCCAGCAGGACGCTGCCGACGAGGAAGCGCCGGTCCACCGGGGCCCGCCAGTTCCGGGCGCCATACCAGAACGCCGAGGTCGCGCTGCCCCCCGCGTAGCAGGCGAGCAGGAGCCCGGCGAGCGGCTTGTGCCCCTGCTCGGCCGCGAACGCGACGCTGCTGACGTCGATCGCCCCGAACACGGTCCCGGTGAGCAGGAAGACCAGCGCCAGGATCCGCACCGCCGGGTTGGCGAACACCCCGGCCCCGCCGGAGGTCCCGGGCGCGCGGGGACGCGGCGGCGGCTCCGTCTCGCGCAGGCGCGCGAACGCGAGCCCGCCGACCAGCGTGCAGGAGACGGCCACCGCGATCCCCGCCGCCGGATGCACCCCGGTCGCCAGCGAGGTGACCAGGATCGGCCCGGCCACGAAGATCAGCTCGTCCATCACCGACTCGAACGAGTACGCGGTGCCCATCGGGATCGCGGTGTCGCGGAGGGCGTGGGACCACCGGGAGCGCACCCAGGCCCCCATGGACACCTGGGTGGCCCCGGCGAGCGCGCTCGCGGGGTACAGCGTCCACAAGGGGGCGTCGGCCACGGCGAGACCGATCAGCAGGGCGAAGGCGGCCGTGTTGGCCGAGACGAGGGGGACGAGCACCCGGCGCTGCCCGAGCCGGTCGGCGAACCGGGCGCTGAGCGGCGCCCCGAGCGCGTAGGCGACCGAGAGGGTCGCGGAGACGGAACCGGCGATGCCGTACGATCCGGTCACCGCGGAGACGAGGAGGACGATCCCGATGCTCACCATGGACATCGCCATGCGTCCCACGAACCCCGCGGTGACGAACGCCTTGGCCCCGGGTACGGCCAGGAGCGCTCGATAGGGACTGGCCAACGTACTCCTCAGAACCCTCGACCGAATAACTTGATCACGTTACCCGGGCCGTACGACAGGTTCTTCCGGGTAACCGCCCGTTGGTGACGCTCGTTGGGAATGGTTGTGGTTCCACCTACACCTGAGCCGGACTCGGCCGCCGGACCGACCTCGGACAGGGCCCCGCGAGGGGGCCCGGAGCCGGCCCGCTCCTCGGCCTCGAAGACGGGCGCGGCACCGGCCTCTGGGACGTCCGGCGCTTCTGCCGCGCCCGCGCCCGCGCCGGCGAGCGCCGGGGCGAGGCCGCCGAGGCGCCCGCGGCCGGGGTTGGCGGCGGCCGGCGTCGGCCTCCTGGTCGCCGGGAGCCTCGCCGGAGGCGTCTACGGCGTGCTGACCGTCAAGGAGCCCGAGCCCGCGCGCAGGGAGGGCACCACCGTGGCCACCCAGCCGGACCCGCTGCGCAACGGCCCGGTGACCAACCTCGACAGCGCGGCCGGCCAGGTCGCCCCGCTGCGCCGGGTCGTCCCGCCGGACGTGCTGGCCGTCGGCGGGACCACGATCAGCCACGCGCAGGTCGGGAAGATCGCGAAGCTCGGGCACGTCAAGGACGTGATCGCGGTGGCCGGGGGCGCGGTGCAGCTCCAGGGGCGGCAGGTCAACGCGTTCGCCGTCGACCCGTCCGCGTTCCGGTCCTGGACGCCGCCGGGCACCGCCAAGCGCGCCGACCTGTGGAACGCCTTGGCCGCCGACCAGTTCGTCGTGTCGGCCAACGCCGCCGACCAGCTCCAGCTCAGCCGCGGCTTCCAGTACCCGGTCGTCGGCCGGACGGTCCCGAACCTGGTGCTCGGCGGGTCGGGGAACCTCGGCCTGCCCGGCATCGACATGCTGGTCAGCAAGAAGTCCGGCACGGCCATGGGCCTGGTGGATGACATCGCCGTCCTGGTCAACGCGCCCGGCGCGAAGCCCGGCACGATCGCGGGCCAGGTCAAGAAGATCCTCGGCTCCGGCGCGAGCGCGGTGAACCTGCACGAGAGCAAGTACCAGCCGTCCGGCCAGGGCGGACGGGCCGGCAGCTACCTCGACCTCTACCGGCGGGCCGCCACCACCTGCCCGGGCCTGTCCTGGACGGTCCTGGCGGCGATCGGGCAGGTCGAGAGCGACCACGGCCGCAACCCCGGCCGGTCCAGCGCGGGCGCGCTCGGGCCGATGCAGTTCATGCCGGCCACGTGGGCGACCTACGGCGTGGACGGGGACGGCGACGGCAAGGCCGACATCATGAACCCCTACGACGCCATCCCCGCCGCCGCCAAGTACCTGTGCGCGAGCGGCGGGGGCGGCGGCGGGCGGTCGCTCTACCGGGCGATCTTCGCCTACAACCACGCCGACTGGTACGTCCAGAAGGTCCTCGCCCTGGCCCGCGCCTACGCCGCCCAGTACCGCTAGCGCCCCGGCGTAACGCCCCGCGCGGGCGGGCCGCGACCTGCGCGCGGCGCGGCGTGTACGCGACGCGGGCAAGGTGCGCGCGGCGCGGGTGG
>NZ_JBFAOF010000890.1:0-2979 GCF_040675125.1 Spirillospora sp. NPDC049652
GGTCGCCGTCGCGTTCGAAGGTCTCACCGAGGCCGAGGGCGACGCCCGCGAACGCCTCGTCCTCGCCGGTCCGGGCGGACTCGGGACGCCAGGTGCGGACGGGCATGGGTTCTCCGGCTCGGCTCTGAGGGACGCGCGCGCGCCGGGGGACGTCCCACGGCGCGCGATCTCGGATCACTCATGGTGGCCGCCGCGCGCCGCCCCCGCCACCGGTTTGCGCATGTTCGACGGCATTTCTGGCGTCCCCGCGACCACCGAGTGTCGTCGCCGCAGGTCAGCGCCGCGCCGTCCGGTACGGTCCGGCCCGGCAGGAGGCCGACCTGGGGCTGGAGGTTGTGCATAGGTAGATTATCGACATATGTTGATCATATGAGCGAACGGGCGATGCAGGAACCGACGTTCCTGATCCTGACCGCGCTGGCCGCCGGGCCGCAGCACGGCTACGGGATCATCACGGACGCCGCGGAGATCTCGCAGGGCCGGGTGCGGCTGCGCACCGGGACGCTGTACGCGGCCCTGGACCGGCTGCGCGGCGAGGGAATGATCGAGGTGGACCGCGAGGAGGTCGTGGACACCCGGATGCGCCGCTACTACCGGATCACCGCCGCCGGCGCGGACGCGCTCGCGGCCGAGGTCCGGCGCATGCGGCACGGGGCCGAGACCGCCGCGCACCGGCTCGGCACGGCGGGAGGCATGGCGTGAACCGGAAGTGGAACCGGCGGCTGCTGCACGCCTACCCGCGGCAGCACCGCGCCGAGTACGGCGAGGAGATGCTGGACGTGCTCGCCGAGTGCGGCGGCGGCCCGCGGGAGTCCCTCGACCTGGTCGTCAGCGGTCTGAGGATGCGGCTGGGCGGGCTCGGCGCCCGCTGGACGACTCCCGAGTGGCGGGACGCGCTGGCCGTGGCCAGCCTGGTGGCGCCGCTGCTGATGACGATCTCGACGGTGTGGTTCGTCGACTCGACCGTCCGGAGCCTCACCGGCGAGTCCACGACGGGCCCCGGGTACTGGTCGGGTTTCGCGGGGCTGGTGCCCGTCTGGACCTCCGGGGCCGTCATCGCGGCCGCCGCCTGGTGGGGCGGGATCTTCGGACGGCGGTTCGCGGCGGCGGCCGTCCTGGCGCTCTGCGTCTACATGTTCACCGGCCACACGCCGCTCACGCTGTCCATGTACGGGACGATGGCGCTCAGCCTGGTGGTGCCCGTCGTGGCGCTGGCCGGGCTGGCGTTCTCCGACGGTCCGCGGCGCGGCGCGCAGGTGCTCGGACGGCGCATCACCGTTCCCATGGTCACGGTCGCGGGGCTGACGTTCGCGGCCCAGGGGCTGGTCGGGCTCCAGTACCCCCTCGGCCTGCACCTGCTCTCGGGTGAGACGCCGTACTACGAGTACGCGTGGGTGATCATGCTGGGCTTCCTGCTGCTGAACGGCCTTCGCACCGCGTCCGGACGGCGCTTCGGCGCGCTGCTCGTCGCGCCGCTGATGAACCTCGGGCACCTGGTGGCGGTGCCCTGGCCCCGGGCGGCGGAGGTCGCGGTCGCGTTCCTCCTGGTCCTGGCCCTGGGAATGCGTTCCCGGCCGCGCCCGGCCGCCTGACCCCGGAGCGGACGCGGTTCTCCGCCCGACCGGCCCGCGAGAGCAGGACGCCGGGTCGGGCGGCAGGCGGCAGGCGGGTCAGGCGGGCCGGACGACGAGGTCCTGATAGTCGGGGTGCTTGTCGATCCAGCCCTTGATGAACGGGCACAGCGGGACGACGCCCCGGTCGCCGGCGCGGACGTCGTCGAGCGCGCCCCGGGCGAGGGCGCTCCCGATCCCCTGGCCCTCGAACTCCGGCAGGACCTCGGTGTGCGTGAAGACGACCGTCCGGCCGTCCTGGCGCAGGTGGTACTCGGCGAACCCGGCCAGGGTCCCGTCCACCGTGATCTCGAAGCGGTTCCGCTCGTGGTCGTCCTTGACGAGTTTGGTCATGTCCGATCAATTCCCCGGGGCCCGCGAAGATTCCCCACCTGCGGCCGCTCAGTTGACGGGTTCGTGACCGGCGTGCAGGAGGCAGTAGGTGACGGCCTCCTCCAGGGCCTGCCAGGACGCGGCGATGACGTTGTCCTCGACGCCGACGGTGCCCCACTCGCGCTCGCCGTCGCTGGACTCGATGAGCACGCGGGTGCGGGCGTCGGTGCCGTGCGTCCCCTCCAGGATGCGGACCTTGTAGTCGGTCAGCTCCATGCGGGCGAGCTCGGGGTAGAGGCGGCCGAGCGCGAGGCGCAGCGCGTTGTCGAGGGCGTTGACCGGGCCGTTGCCCTCGCCGGTCGCGATGATGCGCTCGCCCTTGGCGTGCAGCTTCACGGTGGCCTCGGAGATCATGGAGCCGTCCGGGCGGCGCTCCACGATCGTCCGCCAGGACTCGACGTCGAAGTGCCGGGGGCGGACGCCGGTGAGCTCCTCGCGCAGCAGCAGTTCGAAGGACGCGTCGGCCGCCTCGAAGGTGTAGCCGGTGGACTCCAGGTCCTTGACCCGCGCGACGACCGCCCCGGCGCGCTCGCCGGACAGGTCGTAGCCCAGCTCGCGGCCCTTCAGCTCGACCGAGGCGCGTCCGGCCATGCTGGAGACGAGCATCCGCATGTCGTTGCCGACGGCGGCGGGGTCGATGTGCTGGTAGAGGTCCGGGTCCACCTTGATCGCGGACGCGTGCAGCCCGGCCTTGTGCGCGAACGCCGACAGCCCGACGTACGGCTGCTGCGAGGACGGCGCGACGTTGGTGACCTCGGAGACGGCGTGCGCGGTGCGGGTCATGAGGGCGAGCTGCTCGTCCGAGACCAGCCGCATCCCGCGCTTGAGCTGGAGGTTGCCGACCAGCGTGAACAGGTTGGCGTTGCCGCTGCGCTCGCCGAGACCAGCGCGGACGACTCGCCGGTGTCGCCGGAGTAGGCGAGGACGCGGCCGCCCGCCTCGATCCGGAAGGCGTAGGCCTCGACCGGGTGCGGGG
>NZ_JBFAOF010000891.1:0-2971 GCF_040675125.1 Spirillospora sp. NPDC049652
TGCCGATCGACCCGTCCTATCCGGCGGAGCGCGTCGAGTTCATGCTCGCCGACGCGCGTCCGGCCGTCGTCGTGGACGCCGGCTTCCTGGCCGCGCTCCCCGACACCGGCACCGACAATGCCGAACCCGGCAACCTGGACGTGCCACCCGAGCAACTCGCGTATGTCATTTACACGTCGGGTTCGACGGGTGTGCCGAAGGGTGTGGCGGTCACGCACGCGAACGTCGCGGACTTCTGTGCGGCGGGTTGTTGGGATGAGGAGGTGGTGCGGAGCGTCCTGGTCCAGGCCAACCACGCCTTCGACGCCTCCACCTACGAGATCTGGGTGCCACTTCTGCGCGGCGGCCAACTGGTGATCGTCCCGCCGGGCGAAGTGGACGTTCAGGAGCGGGCAGCGCTGATCGCCGAGCACGGCGTCACGAACGTGCACGCGACGGCCGGGCTGTTCGCCGCTTTCGCCGAGCAGGCCCCCGAGATGTTCACCGGTGTCCGTGAGGTCTCCACCGGCGGCGATGTGGTCTCCCCGGCCGCCATCCGGACGCTGCTCAAGACCCACCCGGGCCTGGTCGTCCGGACGACCTACGGCCCGACCGAGACCACGGCGTTCACCACCGAACTCGCCTTCACCGACCCCCGGCAGGTGGACGGGCCGGTCCCGATCGGACGCCCGATGGACAACGCCAACGCTTACATCCTGGACGAGTCGTTACGCCCCGTCCCTCCAGGCGAGGTCGGCGACCTCTACGTGGCCGGACCCGGTGTCGCGCGGGGCTACCTCGGACGGGCCGGCCTGACCGCCGAGCGGTTCGTGGCCTGCCCGTTCGTCCCCGCCGACCGCATGTACCGCACCGGCGACCTGGCCCGCCGGACGCCGGAGAACTTCCTGGAGTTCGCAGGCCGCGCCGACGACCAGGTGAAGATCCGCGGGTTCCGCGTCGAGCCGGGCGAGGTCGAGGCGGTCCTGGCCGAGCACGAGGCGGTCCGGCGCGTTGTGGTCGTCGTGCGGGAGGACGCGGCGGGGACCCGCAGGCTGGTCGCCTACGCCACGGCGGACGCGACGCCGGGAGAGTTGCGCGCGCACCTCGCGGACCGGCTGCCCGCGCACCTGGTCCCGGCGGCCGTGGTCGTGCTGGACGACCTGCCCGTCACGGTGAACGGCAAGGTGGACCGGGCCGCACTGCCCGCCCCCGACTTCGTCGCGTCCGGCACCGGCCGCGCCCCGGCCACGGCCGGCGAGAAGGTTCTGTGCGGCCTGTTCGCCGAGGTGCTGGGCCTGGAGACGGTCGGCGCGGACGACTCGTTCCTCGATCTCGGTGGCGACTCGCTGCTGGCGATGCGGCTGATCGGACGGATCCGCACGGTCCTGGACGTCGAGGTGGGCATCCGGGAGGTCTTCGCCGACCCGACCGCCGCGGCCGTCGCCGTCCTGGTCGCGGCCCGGCGGGACATGCCGCGGCCGGTGGCCCTTACCGCCCGCGAACGGCCGGAACCGATTCCGCTGTCCTCCGCGCAGCGCCGGATGTGGTTCCTCAACCGGCTGGAGCGCGCGGGGGCGGGTGCGGCCTACACGGTCCCGCTCGTCCTCGGCCTGTCGGGGGAGGTGGACGCCGAGGCGCTGCGCGCGGCCCTCGGCGACGTGGCCGACCGGCACGAGAGCCTGCGCACGGTCTTCCCGGAGCAGGACGGCGTGCCGCGCCAGCAGATCATCGACGGCCCGGCGGGCCACCCGGAACTCACCGTCGAAAAGGTCGGCGAACGGGACTTTGACCAAGCCCTGATCGCGGCGCTGGACTGCGGCTTCGACGTGGCGCGGGAACTGCCGTGGCGCGCGCGGCTGCTCGTGCGGTCGCGGACCGAGGCGGTCCTGGTGCTGGTCGCCCACCACATCGCCCTCGACGCGTGGTCCATGGGCATCGTCTCCCGCGACCTCGGCACGGCCTACGCCGCGCGGCTCAGCGGGGGCCGTGCCCCGGACTGGGCCCCGCTGCCGGTGCAGTACGCCGACTACGCGCTCTGGCAGCGCGACGTCCTCGGCGATCCGGACGATCCCGCGAGTCCCGTCGCGGCGCAGCTCGCGTACTGGCGGGACGCCCTCGCCGGGGTGCCGGAGGAGCTGACGCTGCCGCAGGACCGTCCGCGGCCGAGCCGGCCGTCGTACCGCGGCGCCGCGGTTCCGCTGGACCTGCCCGCGGACCTGCACGCCGCCGTGGCGCGGCTCGCCCGGCGCACCGGCGTCACGACCTTCATGGTCGTCCAGGCGGCCCTCGCCGCCGTGCTGTCCCGGCTCGGCGCGGGCCCCGACGTGCCTCTGGGGACGGCGGTCGCCGGTCGCGGCGACGCGGCGCTGGACGACCTGGCAGGGTTCTTCTCCAACACGCTCGTGCTGCGCGCCGACCTGCGCGGCGACCCGGCCTTCACCGAGCTGCTGGCCCGCGTCCGGGACACCGACCTCGCCGCCTACGCCCACCAGGACCTGCCGTTCGAGCGGCTGGTGGAGGCGGTGAACCCGGAGCGCTCACCGGCCCGCCACCCGCTGTTCCAGGTGATGCTGGCGCTCGATCACCTGCCCGAGGCGCGGGCCGCCTGGGAGCCGTCCGGCCTGGACGTCGAGCGACTGCGGCCGCCGCCGGAGACCGCCGCCGCGCGCTTCGACCTGTCGTTCGTCCTCACCGAGACGCGCGAGGGCGACAGCCTCACCGGCACCGTCGAGTACGCCGCCGACCTGTTCGACGAGGACACCGTCCGGACCCTGGTGGCCAGGCTCGCCGCCGTCCTCGGCCAGGTGACGGCCGACCCGGAGGTGCGGGTCGGCGACCTGGACGTGCTGGTGGACGGCGAGCGCGAGCGCGTGCTGTCGGGATGGAACGACACGGGCCGTCCGGTCGCGGCCGGGTCGCTGGCCGAGCTGTTCGAGGCGCAGGCGGCGCGGACTCCCGACGCGGTGGCGGTGGAGTCCGGCGGCGAGAGCTG
>NZ_JBFAOF010000892.1:0-2970 GCF_040675125.1 Spirillospora sp. NPDC049652
GTATGAGGGCGGCCCGTCCGGCCCGCGGGACGCGTACGGCTCCTACGGCGACGATGGGTATGGGCCATCCGGCGGCGGGGGTTACAGCCCGTCCGGACAGGGCCAGGACGAGACGTCAGCGGATTCGGGGCGGCCCGAAACCCCGGCGTTCGACCCGCACGACCCCGGCGTGGTGCTCGAACGCGAGCTGTTGAAGCTGGTCGTGCAGCGTCCCGCGGTGGTCGGGCCGGAGTTCGATCTGGTCCCGGGCGAGGCGTTCCTGGTGCCCGCCCACGCGACCGTCCGGGGCGTCGTCGGGGCGGTCGGGGGAGTGGCCACGGCGGCCGATCCGGCCGAGTGGATCTCCCGGCTCCTGGAGCAGGCGGCGAACACCCAGGTCAAGGACCTGATCACCATGCTCGCAGTCGAGCCGACACAGTCCGCGTCCGAATCGGATGACCGATATGCGGCGGCACTGCTGGCCCGGATTCAGGAACGCCTGCTCACCCGGCAGATCGGGGACGTGAAATCTAAACTCGGGCGGCTGAATCCGGCCGAGCAAGCCGAGGAGTACCACCGGCTCTTCGGTGATCTTGTCGCGCTTGAGCAGCAGAGACGGGTGTTGCGGGAGCGCGGGCTTGGATAGCGGTAAGTCAAGAGACCGCAAAATGGGTCCTGTGATCTAGGCCCCCCATAACGCAGACTGTCCCCGTGGGCCCTTCGGTGCTGCCAAGCGAGGCGCCATCGGTTGACCAGGTGGCGGACCTCGTCGCACGTGGCAGAGAACGCGGCGGTGTGACCGTCGATGACGTCGCTGCCGCACTCGACCGCTCGGACTTGCCGGACGATTCGCTCGAGCGGATCGTCCGAATGCTCGCGGAACAGGGGGTCGAGGTCCTGGAGTCTCCGCAGGAGACCGAGGACGTCGCGCGAGCAGACGAGACAGATCTCGGCAAGCGGGCGCCGACGAGCGACCTGGTGCGCATCTACCTGAGAGAGATCGGTCGCGTTCCGCTCCTCACGGCAGAAGATGAAGTCGAACTGGCGAAATCAATCGAGGCGGGTCTTTTCGCCGAGGAGAAACTGGCGCACACCGCCATCCTCTCCCCGGCGCAGCGACTCGACCTCGAACTGCTCTCCCGGGAGGGAATCCGGGCGAAGCAACGACTGATCGAGGCGAACCTGCGGTTGGTCGTCTCGATCGCCAAGCGCTACGTGGGCCGGGGAATGCTGTTCCTCGACCTCATTCAGGAGGGAAATCTCGGACTCATCCGCGCGGTCGAGAAATTCGACTACACCAAGGGTTTCAAGTTCTCGACCTACGCCACCTGGTGGATCCGCCAGGCGATCACGCGGGCGATCGCCGACCAGGCCCGGACCATCCGGATCCCGGTGCACATGGTGGAGACCATCAACAAGCTGGTGCGCGTGCAGCGCCAGCTCCACCAGGACCTCGGCCGGGAACCGATCCCCGACGAGATCGGCCGGGAGATGGGGCTGAGCGCCACCCGGGTCGTGGAGATCCAGCGGATCGCCCAGGAACCGGTGTCGCTGCAGTCCCCGATCGGAGAGGAGGACTCCGATCTCGGCGACTTCATCGAGGACTCCGACGCCGTCGTGCCCATCGAGGCGGCGGCGTTCATCCTGCTGCAGGACCAGCTGGAGGACATCCTCGGCACGCTGTCGGAACGGGAGCAGCGCATCATCCAGCTGCGCTTCGGCCTGGCCGACGGCCACCCCCGCACCCTGGAGGAGGTCGGCCGGGAGTTCGGCGTCACGCGCGAGCGCATCCGGCAGATCGAGTCCAAGACGCTGGCGAAGCTGAGGCACCCCTCCCGCGCCCAGATGCTCCGCGAGTATCTCGACTGAGGCCGTCCCCCCGGACGACCCGCGCCCCATCCGGCGCACCGCTCCGGGCCGCGCCCCCGCCATCCCCCGGCGAGGACGCGGCCCGGACGGCCGTCACCTTCCGCCACGGCCCTCCACCACGGCCCTCCGCCACCGCCTCCGCCGTCGCGCATCGCCGCCACGGGCGGACCCCGCACGCGGAGGGACCTCTTCCCGGCCAGGCGCTTCCGACTTCCGCCCTCCGGCCCGGGTTCTACGGCTGACCTTCACGCCTGCGCCGATGCCCCGCCGTTGAGATCCGGCCCTCCCGGCCGTCCGGCGCTCCCGGCCGGGCCTTCCTTCGCGCCGTGACGGCCGCGATCGTGAACGCGATGAAGAAGATCACGGCTGCGGGCGAGTACCGGGTGACCACCGACCCGGAGGAAGCCGATGCCCGTTGAATCCGACACCGCCCCGCGCAGCCGCGACGATCCGCTGTGGTTCACCGAGCTGTACGACCGGCACGCCCCGGACGTCCACCGGTACATCGCCGGACGCCTCGGCCGGGAGCACGCCGACGACCTGACCGCCGACGTCTTCCTGGTCGCCTTCCGCAAGAGGGCGGACTTCGATCCGGCGCGCGGCGACGTCAGGCCCTGGCTGTTCGGCATCGCCACGAAGGCCGTGAGCCGCCACCGGCGCGGTGAGAGCCGCCGGCTCAAGGCCCTGGGCCGGATGAACGCCGAGCCCCCGACCGACGGACCCGAGGACGGCGTGGCCGCCCGGGTGGCCGCCCAGCAGGCGGGACCGGAGCTGGCCCGGGCCATCAAGGGGCTGTCCCAGGCCGACCGCGACGTGCTGTTCCTGACCGCGCTGGCCGGGCTCAGCTACCAGGAGGTCGCCGAGGCCCTCGGCGTCCCCGGCGGGACCGTCGGCTCCCGCCTCAACCGGGCCAAACGCGAGATCCGCCGTGTCCTCGGCGACGTGAACCCCGCGAAGGAGCACTGATGGAGGAGATCGAGACCGTGAAGCGCATGTTCACCGAGCCGGGGCCGTCGCCGTCCGCCCTCGCCGCCGGCCGCGAGGGTGCACCCGGAGCTCCTGGCGGCTCTGAGGTCCAGGACACCCGCTGGCTGGCGGCCTGGACCCTGCTCGCCGCCAACC
>NZ_JBFAOF010000893.1:0-2970 GCF_040675125.1 Spirillospora sp. NPDC049652
CCGCTACGCCCTGCCCTCCCCGGCCGCGCAACGCACCGCGGTCGGACGCGCCCACGCCGCGGCGGTCCGGCGGTGGGGCCGGAAGCGGCCGATGATGCGCATCGACTTCGACCAGTACGTCACCGCGATCCCCCGCGAGATCCAGGCGGGCGTCCGCCGGGCCGCGGGCGGCGCCCCCGTCTACTCCCCCACCGCGAAGGCCACGGCATGACGATCTCCTCCCGCGACCGGCTCCACGACCCCAAGGGGCGGCGCGTCCTCATCACCGGCGCGTCCGGCACCATCGGCCGCTCCCTCGGCGAGCGGCTGACCCGCGCCGGGGCGCGCGTGGTCGGCCTCGACCTGCGGCCCTCCGGCGACGAGCCGTTCACCGTCATCGAATGCGACATCACCGACCCCGGCAGTGTGACGACCGCGGTCGCCGATGCCCTCGCCGAGCTGGGCGGGCTCGACATCCTCGTGAACAACGCCGGGATCGGCGGCCCGGCCCCGGCCGAGTACGCCCCCGAGGACGAGGTCCGCCGCCAGCTCGAGATCAACCTGCTCGGCACCTGGCGGGTGACCGCCGCCTGCGTCGACGCCCTGGTCGCCGCGCGCGGCCGCGTCGTCATGGTGACCTCCCGGATGGCGGTCATGCAGCTCCCGCTCGCCGCCGCGTACGGCGCGTCCAAGCGGGCCATGGTCGCCTACGCCGACGCGCTGCGCCTGGAGCTCGGCACGCACGTCACGGTCAGCTGCGTCTACCCGTCCGCGGTGAAGAGCCCGATCCACGACTCGACGAAGGCGGCGGGCCTGTCGCTGGAGGGCATGAGCGTCTACGAGCCGCTGGACGGGGTGGTCGGCGCGATCATGCGGACCGCGCTGGCGGTGCGTCCGCGGCGGGACGTGACCACGACCCGCAAGGGCGCGGTGGAGTTCTTCCTCGCCCGCCACCTGCCCGCGCTCACCGACCGGATCGTGGCGCGCACCCTCGCCGCGCGGGCCAGGGCCGGCGCGTTCGACGGGGCCTCCCTCGCCGCCGGCGTGGTCGAGCGGCACCGGAACCGGCCGTGACACCGCCGGACACGCGTCCCAGCTCCATGGCGGGCGCGGGCCGGGGGACGCTCGCGGTGTACGCCTCGGGCTCGGTCGGCATGGGCGTCTGGGTCACCGTGCCCGGCCTCCTGCTGCTCTACTTCCTCACCGACACGCTCGGCGTGCCCGCCTTCCTGGCCGGGCTCGCCCTGCTGCTGCCGAAGGTGGTCGACATCGTCGTCCACCCGCTGCTCGGGTCGCGGTCGGACCGGGAGGCCCGCCGGCTCGGCCACCGCCGCCGGATGATGCGCACGGGGCTGCTCCTCGGCGTGGCGATGGTCGCGATGTTCAGCGTGCCGTCCGGCCTGTCCGGCGCGCCCGCGGCGCTGTGGGTGGGCGGCTGGTTCGTGGTCGGCAACCTGCTGTTCGCCGGCTTCCAGGTGCCGTACCTGACGACGCCGTCCGACCTGCTCGTCGGGTACCACGAGCGGACCCGCGTCTTCATGTTCCGGATGGTCCTGCTGACCCTCGGGCTGCTGGGCGCGGGCGTCGCCGCGCCGGCCCTGTCCTCGGGCGGCGGCCGGGGCGACTACACCCGGATGGCGCTGCTGCTCGCGGTCGTCATGGTCGTCTCGGCGGCCGTCGCGCTGGCCGGCGTGCGCCGCCTCACCGACGCGTGCGGGTTCCGCGCGCCGGACGAGCGCGCCGGGCACTCCACCCTCGCCGACCTGCGGATCGCCTGGCGCGACCGCGACTACCGCGCGCTGGTGCTGTCCTACCTGTTCACCGGCACGACCACGCACCTGTTCCTGGCCGCGCTGCCCTACGTCACCGAGTACCTCTTCGACGACTCCAAGCTCACCGCGCTCTTCATGGGCCTGTTCCTCGGGCCGGCGCTCTTCGCGGGCCCGGTCTGGACGGCCTGGTCGCGGCGCGTCGGGAAGCAGCGCGGGCTGCTGGTCTCCCAGAGCGTGTTCGGGCTGGGCGCCCTGGCGCTGCTGCCGAGCGCCGCGCTCGACGGGACGCCCGGCATCGCCACCACCGCGGTCGTCGTCATGGCCATGGGGATCGCGTTCTCCGGGCTGCAGCTGTTCGCGTTCTCGATGCTGCCGGACGCCGTCGCGGCGGCGGAGGCGGCCGGATCGTCGAAGGCCGGGGCCTACACCGGCGTGTGGACGGCCACCGAGGCGACCGGCACCGCCGTCGGGCCCTACGTGTACTCCGCCGTCCTCGCGATGGGCGGCTTCGTCTCCAGCACCACCGACGAGCATGTCGACCAGTCCGGGACGGCGCTGACCGCGCTGCGCGTCGGCATCACGGTCGTACCGGCCGTCCTCATGGCGGCGGCCCTGTGGTTCCAGCGGCGGTACACCCTCGACAGCACCTCATGACCGCGGTCGAGTCGGTGGCCGTCGCGGCCGTCGCTCTGGGCGCGTTCGCGCAGGCGGCCACCGGGATGGGCTTCTCCCTGGTGGCCGCCCCGGCGCTGATCGCCGCGCTCGGGCCGCACCGGGGCGTCCCGGCCGTCCTGCTCCTGGCCGTGCTCGCCTCCCTGCTGCCGCTCTCGCGCGACTGGCGGCACGTCCGCCCCCGCGACGCCGGCCGGCTGCTCGTCCCCACGCTGCTCGGGACGCCTGTAGCGGCCTGGCTGCTGGGCGCGGCGGACACCCGGCTGCTCGCAGGGGCCGCCGGATGCGGAGTGCTCGCCGGGGTGGCGCTGCTGGCCCGCGGTGTGCGCTCGTCGTTCCTCCGCCGTCCGGGCGGCGCGTGGCTCACCGGCCTCAGCAGCGCCGGGCTCAACGTCATCGGCGGGGTCGGCGGACCCCCGATCGGGATGTACGCCGCCAACGCCGGCTGGGCCCCGAGCGAGACCCGCGCCACGCTGCACACCTTCTTCCTCGTCCAGAACGTGGCGACGGCCGCCGTCCTGGGGTTCGTCCTCCCGTCCTGGCCGAC
>NZ_JBFAOF010000894.1:0-2967 GCF_040675125.1 Spirillospora sp. NPDC049652
CCGCGGCGACCACACCCGCCGCCACCGGCGCCCCGGACGCCCAGGGGCGCGGCGCGGGGTTCGGGGAGGGGGTGCGACCTGCGGGATTGCCGCCCTGCGGGCTTCTTGCGACGTCCGGACGCGGGCCGTGGGCGACTCCCGGGGCCGGTGCGTGCCCGGCGTCCGGCGCGGGCCTCGGGCCAGGGGCCGGGCCCGGAGCATGCCTCGGATCGTCCGTGCGTGCAGGGCCTTGGCGGTACCTGTCGTCCTGCGGATATCCCGGCGTCCGGCCACGGCCCTGTCCCTGCGCCGGGACGGGGCCGGCGTGGCCGGCGCTCTGCGGCGGGCCGTAGCCCGGCACCTGCCCCGAGTCGCCGGGCGCGCGCGGGGTGGGGAGCTTGAACACCTGGCTGGGGCTGCGGTCCACGGCCGGTCTCGGGTCGGACGGCCGGAACGCGGAGCAGGCGAGGGGCGCGCCGTCGGTCGCGTGGCCCAGCCGGAACAGGTGCTCGCCGTCGATCACGACCCGCTGGACGCGGCGGCCGTCGAGGAAGACGCCGTTCCGGCTGCCGGCGTCCTCGAGCACCCAGCCGTCCGGGCCGGACCGGAGGTTCGCGTGGTGCCAGGAGACGCGGCCGTCGGTCACCACGATCTCCGACTCCGGGTCGCGCCCGACCCGGTACGTGCCGCCCGGACGCAGCCGGTGGACCCGCTCCCGGGTCCGGACGACCAGGAGCGGCGATGCCATGGACCCGGCCGAGGGACCCGCCGTCATGCCCGGAGTGTAAGACGCCGCACCCGCCATTGACAGGACGGATCCGGCGGCTTTGCATGAGTCCATGCCGACCCAGCGCGCGCCGCTTCCCCAGCGTGCGGGCCCGCCGGTCGGGCTGACCCCTTCCGTTCCTGCGGAAGCTTCCGTCCCGCCCGTTCCCGGCGGCACCCGGGAGGGGCGGCGTGGCCGGACCCGGCCGCGCGCGCTCCGGGCGTGTCCGGGAGCGGGGTCCGCCCCCGCCGGCGTCGAAGTTCCGTCCGCTCCCACCAGCCCCGCTCCCGTATCGGCACGGACCCCGGGTCCCCTCAGTGAGACGGCGTGGAGATCATGAACGAGTCGGCTGTCCAGCCCTCCGGCCGCGGCCCGGCCGGCGGCGTCCCCGAAGACGAGCGGCCTCCGGACCGCGCCGCGCGCCGCTCGCGGGGGTGGGAGGCGTGAGTGCCGCCGTGACGCGGGAGGAGCGGCTGCCGCAGCCGCCCCGCCGCAGGCGGCGGTGGCCGATCGTGCTGCTGGTCGTCGTCGTGATGCTGCTCCTGCTGCTGCTCGTCGCCGACCGGATCGCGCTGTTCGTCACCGAGGACGCGATGGCCGGCGAGATCAAGAAGGAGGGGTTCCCCAGCAAGCCGGACGTGAGCATCGAAGGGTTCCCGTTCCTGACGCAGGTGGCGGACCGGCACTTCGGCGACGTGCGGCTCAAGGCCAAGAACATCGCGGCCGGGCCGCTGAACGTGACGCGGCTGGACGCGCGGGCCACCGACGTCCGGCTGAACTCCGACTACCAGAGCGGGACGCTCGGCAAGGTCACCGGCGAGGCGTTCGTCGGGTTCGGCGACCTGGCCAAGGCGGGCGGGAGCGGGCTGGAGCTCCAGGCGGACGGCCCGGACAAGGTCAAGGCGAAGGTCGGCGCGTTCGGGCTGGACGCCACGGCGGTCGCGTCGGTCACGAAGGTCGGCAACAGCATCAGGGTCAGGACGCTGTCCGCCGAAGGGTTCGACCTGAGCGGGCTCGGCGACGACCTGGACTTCACCGTGCCGGTGAACGGGCTTCCGCTGGGGATGCGGTTCGACAGCCTGAGCGTGACGGGATCGGGCGTGAAGCTGCGGGTCAGCGGCACGCAGGTGAAGTTCAGCCAGGACGCCGGAGCGTCCTGAGCACGGACGGAGCCCTGCTAGAGTTGTCCTGTCGCCGGCGCGGTCCGGCGGCAGGCGCCGTTAGCTCAATTGGCAGAGCAGCGGACTCTTAATCCGCGGGTTCGGGGTTCAAGTCCCTGACGGCGCACCCGCTCCGGCAAGTCAGAACATTATTCCGGCGATTTTTCGTCTGCCTTTTATTTCGCGTCTCGCGCACCCATCGCTTTTCTTCCTTGGGCCTTTATCGCCTTGGGTATCGCTATCCCGGCCCGATGTGTCCGTAGATGGCCGGATTTGTCGCCTGCTTCCGCCTAGCCTCTCGCATCCCATGAGCAGTGCCAGGGACACGCCGGTGGAACTCCGGACTTCGCCATCGCGCGAAAAGCGCTGATCACGGCCGTCCAGCTTCCGGTAAACCGCCGTTTCAATCGGCACAGAACACCGAAGACCGTCAGACATGGGAGCTTCGGCGATATTTCCGTTGGCTTCGGGCGGCGGCCGTCCGCCGGTGGACCGGCGCGCGCCTCGTCCACCGAGGCCGCTGAGAGCGCTGAGCGCGGTGATGGTCGGGGCTCTCGGGCTCGCGGCGCTGTCGGGATGCGGCGACGAGCGCGCACGCCCCTCGGAACTGGAGGGGATGGTCACCCCGGGCCACCACGGGCGGGGCAAGGCGGGCCACGGGTCCGGCAGGACGGCCCGCCACGGGGCGGACCGGTTCACCGGGGTGGGGACCGGCGACTTCCTGCTGCACCAGGTCCTCATCGACCAGGCGGCGGCGGACGCGCGCGCCAAGGGCGGGAACGACTACGACTTCATGCCGATGCTCGCCCGCCTCAAGCCCGTCATCAGCGGGGCCGACCTGGCGGTGTGCCACCTGGAGACGCCCGTGGGCGGACGGACGGGGCCGTTCAGCGGATACCCCGTGTTCAACTCGCCGCCGCAGATCGTGGACGCGATCCGCCGGCTCGGGTACGACACCTGCTCCACCGCGTCCAACCACGCCATCGACCAGGGCGAACGCGGCGTCCGCCGCACCCTCGCCGCCCTGGACCGGGCGGGCATCGGGCACGCGGGCACCGCGCG
>NZ_JBFAOF010000895.1:0-2963 GCF_040675125.1 Spirillospora sp. NPDC049652
GCCCGGCCGAGGCCGTCTCGGCCACCAAGCACGCGCTGAACGGCTGGCTGCGGCTGGCGCAGCCGAGCTTCGACGCGTCCCTGGCCATGGAGTTCCTCGGCTTCGCCGGCCCCGACGTCCGCGAGGGCGTGGCCGCGCTCCGCGAGAAGCGTCCCCCGAAGTTTGCCTGAGCGCCTCCTGACGGCCGCGTCCGCCCCGGCCGTCAGGAGAAGCGCCTGGCCAGCGCGGACAGGCCGGTCGCGTAGATGCCGACGGTGAGGGTCTTGGCCATCGCCTCCTCGTCGTCGGCGTTCGCGGAGAACTCGGCGGACCACTCCACGAACGACCCGCCGGTCACGGTGACCGGCACGACCCGCAGGGCGGCGCGGCAGCGCCGGACCGGCAGCGGGCACTCCAGCACCTCGTAGCGGTAGGTGCGGGCGTCGTCGTCCAGGGACGTCAGCCGCTCGCGGAACACCGTGTCGCCCGGGCCGATGATGCGGCGGACGCAGCCGACCCGGTCGGACGGCCCGCCGTCCTCGATGACGCCGGTCTCGACGCCCGGCATCCACTCGGCCAGGTTGCCGAAGTCCCGCAGGTAGGCCCACACCCGCTCGGCGGACGCGGGCAGCACCGCACTGGCGTACGCGGGTTGGGGGGCGGAGGGCACGGCGGGCGGAACGCTGGACGGCACGGTCACGGCGGCTCCTCGACGGCGCGGGACGGACCCGGGGGCGGATGCGACGGCGGACGGGCGGGACGGCCGGACGGGGCGGCCGGCCTCGCCCCATGCTCCACCGCCCGATGTGATCTAGGCAACACCCCGGCGTGCGTGCTCCGCACCCGCAGGGCGGATCGCCCGCTCCGCTGTCTCCTCGCCGCCACAACCACGTCGAACCCGGTCGGGTCCACCCTCAACTGCCGTTCGCACCGAACAGCGGCGTGCGAGCGTGGCCACCGTGGAGGCCGAGCCGACCGGAGGAGATGACCCATGAGGCGAGCTTCGGAACCGGAAGGCGCCCCCGACGAGGGACTTCCACACGCCGGCCCTGGCGCGGAGACCGGCGTTCCCGGCGGCGTCCCTCTCGCCTCGTTCCCGGGGACGAGCTGGGACGCCAGGTTCGCCGCCGCGCTGTCCCACGTCGCGGCGCAGACCTACAAGCCGGTGATCCTGCTGCCCAACGGTCCGGTCGAGCTGTCGGGCGGGCCGTACACGCTGATCGACGGGCTGCGGCTGTCCGGGCCGCTGGGCGCACCCGAGCGCGAGTTCGACACCCGCGGCCCCCAGTCGATCGTCACCGTCCGGGGCGGCCCGCTGTTCGCGGTGCCGCCCGGCGGCGTGCGCGGCGTCAGCATCCGGGGCGTGCAGTTCCGGGCCGCCGCACCGGTGGACTGGCTGGTCCGCCAGACCGACCTCGCCAACGGTCCGATCATGTCCGACTGCGACTTCACCGACCTGGCCTGGAACGGGTTCTCCTCGGTCATGCACACCCGCCACCTGCGCGTCGCCATCGAACGCACCTACGTCAACAACGGCGGCGACGTGCAGTTCAAGCTGGGCGGCTCGGACAACACGTACTGGATGAGCGGCCACTCGTTCCTCTCGGGGAACGCGCCGGCCACGGCGACCGCGTACCTCCACTTCACCAGCATGTCCCGCACGCGCGTCGGGCCCCTGTACATCACGCCCCAGCACGCGACGGCGATCAAGGTCGAGCGCGGCTACGGCGGCCTGTCGTTCCACGGCCTCCTGCTGGACTCGACCGGCCGGGACGCGGACACCGCCTGCCAGGGGCCCGCCGTCGTCATTGACGGCGGCGAAGGCCACGTCTTCCAGGACTGCTGGTTCTTCAACAACGCCGTCCGGCCCCGGACGACCGGCCGCCCCTGGCAGAAGGGACAGGTCTACATCCACGCCGGGTCGCAGATCGCCTTCATCGGCTGCCAGTGGTCGGGCGGCGCCAGGCAGCGGGTCCTCACCCCGAGGGGAACGCCGGCGATCTACGCGGCGGCCGGGGTGACCGACGTCCGCGTCCACGCCCCGCTCGCCCCCAACGCCGGCGAGCGCCTGCTGCACCAGGCCGCACCCGGGACGATCTCCTGCGACGACCCGACCTGGACGGTCGCCACCGCCTGACCCCGCTCCCGCCCGACCGGGCGGCTGCTACGGATGGACGCGCTGTTCGGAGACGACGAGCCGGACGGTCCCGGCGGTGGCTCCGCTGAACGCCGAGGACACGTACCAGCCGCCCTTCACCTTGCCGGCCGGCACGACGCGCGCGTCGAGGTTCCAGACGCCGGGGTGACCGCCGCCGGACCGGTCCAGCATGTACGCCGCGACGGTGCCTCCGCGCTGCCGGAGGGCGGCGACGACCTCCTTGACGGTCCGGCCGGTGACCGGCACCCCCGCCAGGATCTCGCCGGGCGCGGTCGCGCTCCCGGTGATGAGGATCCGTTCGCCTGGACGCGGCGCGCGGCCGAGCACGACGGTGACCGGCGTCCGCAGGCCGACCGGGATCCGGACGCCCGTCCTGCACCGGGTCCCTCCGCAGTCCGCGCCGGGGAGGTGCTCCAGCTCGACGTGCCCTCGTCCGTCCGTGCTCGCGGACAGCATGGCGCCCACCAGGCTCGGGGACGCGGGACGGACGTCCAGTTTCACGGCCAGGCCGTGCGCGGCGAACTCCGTCCGCAGGCGGTCGGGATCGGCCTTCGGGTCCCGGACGGCGACCTTCACGTACTGGCCGTCCCGCGTGAAGGAGAGCGCCTCGGCGGGGTGCTCCCCGCCCGGCCAGCCAAGGAACACCGCCCCGGCCGCCACGGCGGCCGCCACAGCCCCGATGCCCAGCACCGGCTTTCGCCGGGCGCGCCGTGCGGCCACGGGGTCCGGCTTCGCAACGGCTTCGGACGTGCGGACGATCTCGGTGGCGAGTTCGTCGAAGGCGGCGTCCGACGCGCAGCGCGGCCGCCACCAGCCCGGACGTGCC
>NZ_JBFAOF010000896.1:0-2961 GCF_040675125.1 Spirillospora sp. NPDC049652
CGGGCACGGCCACGGCGGCCGAGGCGAGGAGCAGGGCCCGTGCCCGTGCTCCTGGTTCTCGCCGCGGCCGGGGCCCCCGCCGGGGCCGGCGGGCTTCCGGGCGGTGTCCGCGTGCTCGCCGGTGGCGGTGTTCTCGCCGCTCATGCGCCTTCCTTCGTGTGGCCTATGTGGGTCAGGGCGATGTCCAGCAGCATGCGGACGTGCGAGTCGTCCAGCCGGTAGTACGCCATCCGGCCCGCGCGCCGCACCCGGACGACCCGGCTCGCGCGCAGCAGCCGCAGCGCGTGCGACACGGCCGACTCCGAATGCCCGCACGCGGCGGCGATGTCGCACACGCACATCTCGCCCCCTTCGAGCAGCGCCGTGATGACGCGCAGCCGCCCCGGATCGGCCAGCAGGCCGAAGACCTGGGTCAACTCGGTGATCGCGTCCGCGTCCGGCATGGCCGCGGAGACGTAGGCCACCTTCTCGGGGTCGACGACGCGGACGGCGCAGGTGGCCGCCGCCGTTCCATCATATGAAGCACTGCTCATATGAGCAAAGGTAGTACATCGGCGATCACGGCGGGAAGTCCCTGGTGTGATCCCCGTCACGCGGAGGGGACGTGGACGGCCCGAGGGCCGGTTCCGGAGGGCCCTGGCGACTTGGGTGGCCTGGACGGCCCGGACGGCCGGGAGGCGCGCTCGCCGTGGGCTTGGCGGGCGGGGAGCCGGTCGGGACCGTGTCGGGGCCGGGCGGGAAGGGCCGGGTGGGCGAGTCCTTTCCGGACGGCGGGACGGGCCTCGGGAGGCCCGGGGACGGCGGTGAGGGCGGTTGCTGGGCGGGCGGCGGCTGCGGTGCGGGCGGCGGTGGGGCAGGGGAGAAGTGGCTCTCGGCGGAGAAGGGGGGCGGAGCGTGGTGGGCGGCGCGCGGGAGCGGCGTGCCGATCGGGGGCTCCGGGACGCGGGGGCCGTCCGCGCCGCCCCGCGTCCCGCGCGGACGGGCGAACGCGCCTCCACCGTCCGGGGCGGAAAGGACGAATCCCTGCGCGGGCGCGCGTCCCGGCTGGATTCTCGTCACCTTTCCGGCATGGAAATCCGGCCATGCCGGACCGGTGTACCGGGAGCCCCGGAGCGAGAGTTTCGGATCGGCCGGAGTCAGTGGATTGCCGCAATTGCACTTTACGACGGGAACGCCGTACTCATTGATCAGAACGCCCATTCCGGCCTCCAGCACGGCGGGCGCCCCGGTCGCCTTCCCGGCGCGGAATCCGTGATTGGTGACGAGCGTGTCGGCCCGCAGGTGCACCGGCGTCAGCCGGGTCACGAACGCGGCGATCTCCCGCGGCGCGATGCGCAGGACCGACGCCCACGCCCCCGCCCGGTCGGGATGCGCCTGGAGGAACATGACCAGGCGATCCATGTCGCAGTGGCCCTCCCGGCGCGTCCCGCCGTACAGGCCGGGGGAGTCGCCCGGCAGCGTCCCGCCGGGCACGGCGGCGCCGCCCCCGGCCGACGTGAGGCGCTGGTCGGTTCCCTTTGCCGGGGCGTAGGGATCGGGGCCCGGATCGCCCACCGTCAGGCGCGCGATGGCCGTTCCCGCACCCTCGCATCCCGCCGCGCCGAAAAGGACCAGGGCCGACGCCGCGAACGCCGCGGAGAGCGCGTGCCCGCGCCGCCGGAAAGGGATCTCCGTCATCACCGTTCCCTCACTGAGAGTCGAACGCACATATACTCTTCGATGACGCGGTGCGGCCGGTGGATCGCATTCAAAAGGTCGTGATTCTGTAACCGGGGAGTGCGCGCGATGGTCGTTCCCAACCCGCCGCCGGTCGCCCCCCTGCTCCCCGCCGACCCCGAGCGGCTCGGCGAGCTCCGGCTGGTCGGCCGTCTCGGCTCCGGCGGGCAGGGCGTGGTCTACCTCGGCGACGGCCCGGACGGCCCGGTGGCGGTCAAGCTGCTGCACGAGCGGCTGCTCGACGACCCCCGGGCGCGGGCCCGGTTCGTCCGGGAGCTGTCGCTGCTGCCGCGCGTCGCCGGGTTCTGCACGGCGCGGTTCCTCGGCGCGGGCGTGCACGGCGACCGGCCCTACCTCGTCAGCGAGTACGTGCCCGGGCCGTCCCTGCGCGAGCTGGTCGCCGAGCGCGGACCCCGGCGAGGCACCGACCTCGACCGGCTCGCCGTCAGCTCGATCACCGCGCTCGCCGCGATCCACCGCGCCGGGATCGTGCACCGGGACGTGAACCCGCGCAACATCCTGCTCGGCCCGGACGGCCCGCGCGTGATCGACTTCGGGGTCGCGCGGGCCCTGGACGGCGCGCCCGCCCTCATGGGCCCGTCCGCCGTGACCGGCCCCGCCCCGCTCGTCACCGGCGGCCTGGTGGGGACGCCCGCCTACATGGCGCCCGAGCAGTTCTCCGGCGGGCCGGTCGGGCCCGCCGCCGACCTGTTCTGCTGGGCCGCGACCCTGCTGTTCGCCGCCTCCGGCGAGAACCCCTTCGGCGGCGGCCCCACCTCGGCGGTGATCTACCGGATCCTGAGCCACACCCCGGACCTGTCCGCGCTCCCGCCGCACCTGGCCGGGCTCGCCGCCGCCTGCCTGGCCAAGGATCCGGCGTCCCGTCCGACCGCCGAGGCGGTCCTGCTGAGCCTGCTGGGCACGCCGGCCGAGACCGTCCCCGAGCCCCGGCCCGGTTGCGCGCCCGCAGCGGAGCCCGCCGCCCGGCCCGGGGCCGAGCACGAGGCCGAACACGGGGCCGAACGCGAGGCGGAGCACGAGGTGTGGGCCGGTGCGGGGGCTGCGGCGGCGTTCGGTCCGGAGGCCCGGGGCGTCCCGGGAACGTCGGCCGCCGGGGCTCCTCTGCGGGAGGCGGCCGCCGGGCCTCAGGTCCAGACGATCTCGGAACCGTGGCCCACCTCGGCGCGCGCGGCGGAGCCGGGGTCAGGGCCGGGGCGGCTGCTGTGGCGGCGGTCGTGGGCGACG
>NZ_JBFAOF010000897.1:0-2956 GCF_040675125.1 Spirillospora sp. NPDC049652
CTGCGGGCGTGGATCACCGGCCACCTCACCGCCGACCTGTCGGCGGCCGCGCTCGCCGACCGCATGTGCCTCAGCGAGCGGCACTTCAGCCGCGTGTTCCGCAAGGAGACCGGCGCGACACCCGCCGCGTTCGTCGAGGCCGCCCGCGTGGAGGCCGCGCGGCGGCTGCTGGAGAGCACCGACGAGCCGCTCGGCCGCGTCGCCGAGGCGTCCGGCCTCGGCTCGGCCGAGACGCTCCACCGGGCGTTCCGGCGCCGCCTCGGCACGACACCGGCGGCCTACCGGCGGCGCTTCCGCACGGCCGCCTGACCTTCGAAGACCCACCCCGTCCCGCCGGGACGGCGGTTCACCCTGCCCGAGAACGGGAGACAACCATGTCCGTTTCCACCACCCTGCGCGAGCTGGTCGGCCTGGACGGCGAGCTGCCCGCGCTGTCCACCAGCACCCTGATCATGATCGACTTCCAGAACACCTACACGACGGGCGTCATGGCCCTGCCGGACGCGGACCGGGCGCTGGACGCCGGGGCCCGCCTGCTGGCCGCCGCCCGCGCCGCCGGGACCCCGGTCGTCCACATCGTGAACGACGGCGGCGAGGGCACCCCGTACGACATCCGCGCGGAGATCGGGCAGATCGAGTCCCGCGTCGCGCCCCGCGACGGCGAGCCGGTCGTGGTGAAGGGCTTCCCGAACGCCTTCCACGAGACCGAGCTGGAGAAGGTGCTGCGCGAGCTCGACGCCGGGCCGGACCTGGTGCTGGCGGGCTTCATGACCCACATGTGCATCCAGTTCACCGCCCAGGGCGCGTTCAACCTCGGCTACAGCCCGACCGTGGTGGCCGAGGCGTGCGCGACCCGCCCGCTCCCCGGCCCGGACGGAACGGCGGTCTCGGCGGACGCCCTGCACACCGCGGCCCTGACCACGGTCGGCGACCTGTTCGGCCGCATCGCCCCCCAGGTGACCGACCTGCACGCCTGACCCGGCCCCGACAACACGGCTAGCGCGGCGACCTCCCCGTCCCCGCGCTAGCCGCGCGCCCGCCCTGCGCGCCCTTCGGCGCGAGGCATCAACTCGACCCTGACCGACCCCCAAAGGGATACAACCCCGACCGGCAGCCGAAGTTCGCCGTCCCACGGTCGATGAGTGGGGCTAAGCAACCTCCTAATAACGAAGCACGAGTGGATCGCATAATCCATGAGATTGCTGGGAGGATCGAGTGATCCAGCAAATAAGCTAGTGGTGTGTGTCGCGTGTACAACGTGCCCCAGAATGATGGTCCCGGAGCCAGGGTGAGCCATTTACATGTTTGGACATGTTGCGCTAATCTATTCATCTTATGCAGCGTACTTCCAAGGTTCACGTTCGGCTGACCGTCGAGGGCGGCTGGCCGCCGGTCGCTTTCGAGGAGTTGGAAGCAAGGCCCAGAGGTGACCACCGGTTCGAACTCACGTCCCCGCCCGCCTTTGCAAGGCGCCTGGCGGTCCGGGACGTTGTCCGGGTCGCACATCATGGGTCACCGGAGCAGGTGTGGGTGGAATCCCTAATCGAGCCGGGTGGGCATTCGACGGTGCGTGTGATTTTCTTTGAGGCGGCCGGTCGAGAGCCTGAGGTCGACCTCAGGCGCGAGCTCGATCGTCTTGGAGCCCGAATTTATGAGACTGGCTTCCAGGGAATGATTTCCGTGGACATCCCTGGTGGGGTTGATTTCGATTCCGCGCGTGCCTTCTTGGACGATGGGGAGTCACGGAATTTCTGGGAATACGACGAAGGTGTTATTTCCAACCTGCATGCCCCGGCCCCTAGGGAGGGGGCAAGTGTTTGTGAGAGTTCCCGGCAAAGCCATGCCGTCGGTCAATCATCTCATGACGCCCTCGCTGGGTTGGAAGAGTGCGGTCCATCGGCATGAGCCCCAGACCGGCGCCGTTCTATGGACGATCCCGCCCACGGCAGCCGGCTTCCGATGACTGGGGCATGCCCATTACTGAGCACTCGTGATCGGTGGAAGGGTGAGTCGGCGAGAGTCGCGTTGAGCGACCTCGGCACCGCCCGTCCGCTCTCCGCGAGCGGACGGGCGGCGTGAGGCGGCTCATCGGCTCACGGCCTCGGCCGGAGTGTCCGCTGGCTCCGGGGCGGGGGCGAATCGGCGGGTCGAGACGTACAGGGAGAGGAGTGCGAGGGCGACCGCGGCGGCCGCCACCACGGCCAGCACGCCCGCGCCTCCCGCCACGGCGAAGGCGCCCACGCCTCCGGCCACCGCCTGACCCGCGTAGATCGCCGAGGAGTTCAGCGACAGCGCGATGGGACCGGTGGGGCCGCTCGCGCCGAGCAGCCGCTGCTGCTGCGCGGGGTTGAACAGCCAGCCGATCAGCGACCAGAGCCCGAGCGCCAGGCAGAGCACCAGCATGGTGGTTCCGGTGAACCCGAGCGCCGCGAGTAGCAGCGTGAAGACCAGCAGTCCGGCCATGCCGACGGCCGCGACCCGGGTGGGCGGCATGTGGTCGATCATCCATCCCGCGGCGAGGTTCGACAGCACCGCGGTGATTCCGGCGACCAGGTACAGCACGGTCAGCTCACTGCCGGTGACACCCGCCGCATGGTCGGCGAACCAGGCCAGATAGGAGTAGAGGACGAACACCCCGGCCATCGCCAGCGCGGTGGCGGCAAGGGTGGACGGCACGCCGGGGATCCGGGCCACGGCCAGGCGCTGCGCGAACGAGGCGGCACCGGGGGAGGGCATCGAGTGAAGGGTCATGCTCAATCCGGCCAGCGCGATCACGCCCAGGACCGCGACGAACACGAACGTGCCACGCCAGCCCGCCGTCTGGCCGATCAGGGTTCCGAGCGGCACCCCGAGAGCGTTGGCGACCGTCAGGCCGCCCAGGACGGTCGCCAGGGCGCGTCCGCGTTCGGCGGGGGCGGAAAGGGACGCGGCGGCCGCTGAGGCGGCCGGGGTGAAC
>NZ_JBFAOF010000898.1:0-2954 GCF_040675125.1 Spirillospora sp. NPDC049652
GGGACGCGCGCATCGACCCGGCGGCGACGCCCGAGACCGCGGTGTTCGCCCAGCCGCGCGCGCCCGCCGCGATCAGCGCGTCGGTCGCGAGGCCGAGCGCGGCGACGACCGCGATCTGCGAGCGGACGTTGATCCGGCGCGTGCCGGCCGGGCAGCGCACCGCCGCGCCCGCCGTCAGCGCCAGCACCACCAGCGCGATCGGGCCGTTCACCACGAAGACCGCGCGCCAGCCCGCCGCGCCGACCAGCAGGCCGCCGAGGACCGGGCCCGCCGCGACCGCGCTGCCGCTGATCGCGGCCCAGGTGGCGAGGGCGCGGGTGCGGTCCGGCGCGTCCGGGTAGAGCCGGGAGATCATGGCCAGCGAGGCGGGCACGCAGGCCGCCGCCGCGACGCCGAGCAGCGCGCGCAGGCCGACCAGCGCGCCGAGGCCGGGGGCCGCCGCGCACAGCAGCGAGAGCACCCCGAACGCGGCGATGCCCGAGCGGAACGCCCGGTGCGCGCCGAAGCGGTCGGCGACGGCTCCGGCGGTGAGCAGCAGCGCCGCGAAGACGACGGTGTAGGAGGTCGTCGCCCACTGCAGCCCGGACATCGAGGCGTGCAGCGAGGACGCGAGGTCGGGTTCGGCCACCGACAGGACGGTCATGTCGAGCAGCACCATGAAGTAGCCGAGCGAGACGCCGACCAGCGGGATCGCCCGCGTGCCGGTCGGCGTCGCCGTAGCGGTGATCGTCATGCCGACCAGGCTCGCGGCCGATGGCGTCCGCCTCCACCGGCCGTCGCGTACGCTGCGTTCGGAAAATCCGAACGATCGGGTGGGGGGCGTGGCGTGGAGCTCCGGCAGTTGCGGGTCTTCGAGGCGGTGGTCCGGCACGGGACGGTGACCGACGCCGCCGTCGCGCTCGGCCTCGCGCCGTCCAGCGTCTCGGCCCGCGTCCGCGCGCTGGAGGAGTCGCTCGGCGTGCCGCTGTTCGACCGGACGGCGCGCGGGATGCGGCTCACCCCGTCCGGCGAGCGCATGCTGACCTGGTCGCGCCGGCTGCTGGACGCGGCCGACGAGGCCCGGCGGGAGGTCGTCGGCACCGCGTCGGCGCTGCGCCTCGGCGCGCTGGAGACGATCGCCGCGACGCACGTCCCGCGCGTGCTGGCACGGCTGTCCGCGCGTTCGCCGGGCGTCGCTCCGGAGCGCGTCGAGGTGCGTTCCTCGGCCGCCCGGGACGAACTGCTCGCGGACGTCATCGGCGGCACCCTGGACGCGGCCCTCCTGCTGGACACCGGCGCGGCGCTCGGCGACCTCGGCTTCCCGCAACCGGAGGCCCCGCTGACGTTCCTGGACGTCGAGCCCGTCCCGCTGGCGCTGGTCGCCGCCCCCGACAACCCGCTCGCCGGCCGCCCGAACCTCACGCGGGCCGACCTGCGGGACCAGTCGCTGCTGGTCAACGTGGAGAAGTGCTCGTTCCGGCTCGCCGCCGACCGGTTCCTCGGGCCCGAGCCGAACCGCGTCCGGGCCGGCGGCGTGCCGGTGGTGCGGGCGTGGGCGGAGCAGGGCCTCGGGATCGCGCTGCTGCCCGGGTTCGCGGTCGACGACGCCGTCCGGCGGGGCACGCTGGCCGGGCTCGACCTGCCGGTTCCGGACATCAGCCTGCGCCTGGTGTGGCGGGCGGACCGCGAGTCGCTTCCCGGTCTGCGTGAGCTGCTGTACGCCTGCGCTGCCACGCCTGTCGCCGCGCCGTCCGGTTTGGGACGGGCCGATAGGACGCCGGCTGCGGCGACAAACCCGTAAAAGTTGCGGTTTGCCCAAGAAACCATGACAGGGGCTTGTGGCATGGTTCACGCCACCTGATCATCAGCCTCTATGTGGCATCCGGGGCTGGTACTACGGCGGATGGCCAGCGACCGGACTCTGGTCCTGGCGGCGTGCGCCACCGCGCTCTTCGCGACCACGGTCCTCGCGGCGCTGGTCGGCTACGCGGGAGCGGTGACACGCGACGGGCTGCGCCGCACGCTCGCGCAGAACGCGCAGATCGGCGCGACCATCGTCGTGACCGTCCTGCCGGGGCAGAACGACGAGACGACCAAGCAGCTCGACCAGGCGCTCCGCCGGAGCTACGCCGGCATCCCCTACCGGCTGGAGTCGACGGCGCAGAGCGACTCCTACACGCTGCCCGGCCAGGAGCGCGCGCAGCGCCCCGAGCTGACGAAGTTCGCGACCTACATGGGCATCGACCAGCACGCGCGGCTGTCGGCCGGGCGCTGGCCCGCCGCCACCTCGGACGGCACCGCCGAGGCCGTGCTGCCGGGCGCGGCCGCGAAGCGGATGAAGCTCAAGCCGGGCGCGGTCTTCACCGTCCACGGACGCATCGACAAGACCTCCGCCGTCAAGGTGCGCCTCGTCGGGACGTTCGACGTGCGGAGCCCGGCGGACTACCTGTGGCACGGCGACCCGCTCGTCACCACCGGGGTCGAGCAGCAGAACTACACCACCCACGGCCCGCTCGTCCTCGCGCCCGAGGTCTACCGGAAGCGCTTCTCCGCCGCGGGCGGCGACATGACCTTCTTCGTCCGCAACGACCTGTCCCACCTGGACGTCTCCGGACTCCGCGGGCTCGGCAGGCGCATGCAGGACTCGACGAACACGCTCCGCAAGTACGGCGACGGCACGACGTTCGCCGTCTCCAGCGACCTGCCGGCGCTCGCCGACCAGCTCTCCCTCGCCGTCCTGGTCGCCCGGTCCACGATGTTCGTCCCGGTGCTCCAGCTCATCCTGCTCGCCGGGTACGCGTGGCTGCTGGTCGCCCGGCTCCTCGCAGACCACCGCCGCACCGAACTCGCCCTCATGCGCACGCGCGGCGCCGGGATGCGGCAGCTCGCCGGGCTCACGCTCGCCGAAGGGCTCGCCGTGGTGCTGCCCGGCCTGCTGCTCGGCCCCCTGCTCGCCGACCCGCTGCTGCGGCTCG
>NZ_JBFAOF010000899.1:0-2945 GCF_040675125.1 Spirillospora sp. NPDC049652
CGTGAGCGGGGCAGCGGCCAGCGCGCGGGCCGGCGCACCCCCTCGGCGGTCAGCTCCAGGACGGGACGCCTCGCCAGCGGCCCGCCGACCGCGGCCAGGAACCCGCCGCCGAACGCCACGAGCCCGACCGCGCCGAGCACGATGAACGCCAGGCTCCCCACGCCGAAGCCGCCGCGCATCACGCCGCCGGCCACGAACCCGGCCGACGCCGCCATCAGGATGCCGAACGCGAGTCCGCGCCAGGCCGTCCGCCACGTCATCCCCATCCGGACGGCGAACGTCTCCCGGGGCTTCCCGCCTGGGGCGTCCTCGTCCCGGCCGAGCGGCTCGGGCGCGGGCGCGGGCTCCGGGGCGGGCGGCTCGACGTCATGGGCGGTGTCCACCCACCTGGGTTTGCGTGCGGGGCCGTCCGCGTCAGGGGTCGTGCCGGCGTGGGGGTCCCGGGGGGCGCGCACGGGGCTCAGTCGCGCTTGACGGCGCAGAGCAGGCCGTCGCCCACCGGCAGCAGCATCGGGACGAGGCGTTCGTCCTCGCGGATCAGGTGGTGGACCTCGCGGATCGCCTCGGTGCTCGGATCGCCCCGGTAGGCCGGGTCGGAGAGGCGTTGGTGCCAGAGGGCGTTGTCGAACGCCACGACGCCGCCTGGACGCAGCAGGCGCAGGGCGGCGGTGAGGTACTCGGGGTACTCGGTCTTGACCGCGTCGCAGAAGACCATGTCGTAGGCGCCGTCGGTGAGGCGCGGGAGCACCTCCAGGGCGCGTCCGACGATCATGCGGGTGCGGTACGAGCCGAGGCCCGCCTCGCGGTAGGCGAGCTTGGCCAGGCGCTGGTTCTCGTGGTCGACGTCCACGCTGGTGAGGACGGCGTCCTTCGGCATCCCGCGCATCAGGTAGATCCCGGAGACGCCGCAGCCGGTGCCGATCTCGACGACCGTGCGGGCGCCGAGCAGGGTGGCGAGGAAGCGCAGCGCGGCGCCGCCGGCGGGGCCGATCGGCGTCGCGCCGACCTCGCGGCCCCGGTGGCGGGCGCTGACGGTCGCCTCGTCCTCGGGGAGGAACTCCTCCACGTAGGTCAGGGTGGCCTCAATGGCGTTGATGGCTGCCTCCTCGCGGGACCCCCGCCTGGCTCATGCTGGAAAGACAATATCGCTGACGGGGAACCAACTGGCGTTTCAGCACGTTCTAACTCACGATGGCGCCCGCCCCACCGGGGGCGGGTGTGGATCGCAGTACGGCAACCGCCCCAGCCCAGGCGCGACCGTGTCGTTCCACCGTATGGAGAGAGGAACAGCCCGGCACCATGGGAGTGGCAGCACTGACGTTCAAGAGCGCTGTCGGGGTCGGCTCCGGGCGAAGCCGGACCGACGCGGCGGCGCGCACACGCGAGAACGCGCCCGAGGCCGAGTGGGCACCGCCGTCCTGGGACGAGGTCGTCCGGGAGCATTCGGGCCGGGTGTACCGGCTCGCCTACCGGCTGACCGGCAACCAGCACGACGCCGAGGACCTCACCCAGGAGGTCTTCGTCCGGGTGTTCCGTTCCCTGTCGAACTACACGCCCGGCACGTTCGAGGGCTGGCTGCACCGCATCACCACGAACCTGTTCCTCGACCAGGCGCGGCGCAAGCAGCGCATCCGGTTCGAGGGGCTGGCGGACGACGCCGCCGAGCGCCTCCAGGGCCGCGAGCCCACCCCGGCGCAGGCGTACGACGACCGCAACTTCGACTCCGACGTCCAGGCCGCGCTCGACGCCCTGGCCCCCGAGTACCGGGCGGCCGTGGTGCTGTGCGACATCGAGGGGCTCTCCTACGAGGAGATCTCCGCGACCCTGGATGTCAAACTGGGAACCGTGCGCAGCCGCATCCACCGGGGAAGGGCGCAGCTGCGCGCCGCGCTGGAGCACCGGGCGCCCCGCCGCAGGGGCGCCGAGCCCGCCGCCGAGCCGGCGGTGGCGGCGGTCGCGGAGGGCCGCTGACGGGTGGTCCGGCGCGCCGGGGCGCCACACCTGAGATTGATCGACGAGGGAGCCGCGTGAGTTGTCTGGGGGAGCGTCTGACCGCTCTGGTCGACGGCGAGCTGGGGCATGAGGAGCGCGAACGCGCTCTGCGCCACCTCGCGTGCTGCGCGTCGTGCCGCGCCGAGGCCGACGCGCTGCGACGCCTGAAGGCCCGGCTGCGCGGTCTGGCCACGCCACCCGACGCGTCCGCGCCCGGCCGTCCGGCGTCCCGTCCTTCCGATCGTTCCGGTTCCGGTCTGCCCGGTCTCCCCGGCTCCGTGCCTTCCAATCCTTCCGCCGCCGACTTTCCCGGGTTTTCCGAGCTCCCGGGGCTCGGGGCGTCCGCTTCCGGTCTTGAGGGGCTGGAGAGGTTCGAGGACGGGACGAGCGCGGCCGACCGCCGCTCCGGCCCGTCCGCCGAGGTGCCGGACGACATGCCGACCCCCGACTTCCTCGCGCGGCTGCGCGGCCTGGGCGAGACGCTCGCCGCGGCCGACGGCCCGTCCGGCGACGCCGAGGCCGCCGACACCTCCCGCCGGCCCGACACCTCCCGCCGGTCCGACCGTCCGCGCCGCGGCGAGCGCCGCGGCCGGGAGGGGGCGGCCGGCCTGTCGGGAAGGGACGAGGGCTCCGGTGCGCCGGGTGAGCTTCCCGGCCCGGCCGGCGCGACCCGCCCGGACGAGCTCGCCGATCTCCCTGACCTCCCTGACCTCCCTGACCTCCCTGATCTCGCCGACCTCGCCGGTCCGGACGGCCCGTGGGGCGTGCCGGGGCAGCGGAGCCGCACGCCGTGGGTCTCGCCGTCCGGGACGCCCCGGCCCGGCAGGCCGCGCGACAACCGCCCGCCCGTCACCGCCGGCCGTGGCCGCGACCGGCGCGCCGGTGTGGCCGCCGGGGCGACCGGGCCGATGACCGGTGCGGCGGCGCTGCGGTCGCCGGGGGCACGGCCCGCG
>NZ_JBFAOF010000900.1:0-2944 GCF_040675125.1 Spirillospora sp. NPDC049652
CGCCGGGCGTCCTCACCGAGTTCGGCCCGGCGCTGCGCACGCCGTGCGGGCCGATCCACTGGGCGGGCACGGAGACGTCCACCTTCTGGACGGGCTACATGGACGGCGCCGTCCGCTCCGGAGAGCGCGTCGCCAAGGAGGTCGACGCGGCGCTCTGCCCCTCCGACCCGGTGGGTGAACGCCCATTAACCCTCAGTGAGTGCCCACTCACCTCAGACGAGCGGGCACTCACCCGGGGGTCGGGAGTGGGTCAGACCTCGTCGGCCATCTTCTTGATCTTCTCGATCAGGGCGATGCGGCCCTTGTGGTCGCCCGCGATCGGCGCGACGTTGAGCGTGGTGACGCCGGACTCCTTCATGGCCGCCAGGCGCTCGCGGACGTGGCCTTCGGAGCCGATGAGGGACATCTTCTCGAGGAGCTCGTAGGGGACCTTCGCCGCGGCCTCGTCCTTCTTGCCCGCGAGGTAGAGGTCCTGGATCTCCTCGGCCTCCTTCTCCCAGCCGTAGCGGCGGCAGAGGTTGTTGTAGAAGTTCTTGCCCTTGGCGCCCATGCCGCCGATGTAGAGCGCGGCCATCGGGCGGCCGAACTCCAGGAAGTCCTGGACGTCGTCGCCGATCGCCAGGTGCGCCTGGCCGACGACGTCCAGCTCGCCCAGGGACGGGTCGCGCTTGGCCTTGCCCGCCGCCAGCGCCTCGCCCCAGACGTCCTTGGCCTTCTCCGGGAGGTAGAAGATCGGCTCCCAGCCGTTGGCGATCTCGGCCGTCATCTCGACGTTCTTCGGGCCGATCGCGGCGATGAGGACGGGGATGTCCGGGCGGACCGGGTGGTTGATGATCTTCAGCGGCTTGCCGAGGCCGGTGCCCTGCCCCTCGGGCAGCGGAATGCTGTAGTGCTTGCCCTCGTGCTGCAGGCGCTCGCGCCGCCAGACCTTGCGGCAGATCTCGACGATCTCGCGGGTCCGGCCGAGCGGCGCGGTGTACGGGACGCCGTGGAAGCCCTCGATGACCTGCGGCCCGGACGCGCCGATGCCGAGGGTGAACCGGCCCTCGGAGACGTAGTCCAGCCCGGCGGCGGTCATCGCCATCAGGGTGGGCGTCCGGGAGTAGATCTGGAGGATGCCGGACGCGATCTCCAGCCGCTCGGTCTTCGCCGCGATGTAGCCGAGCTGGCTCACCGCGTCGAAGCTGTAGGCCTCGGCGACGTAGACGATGTCGAGGCCGGCCTTCTCATAGTCGGCCAGCTCGGCGACGGTCTCCTTGAAGCCGCCCGAGTAGTTCAGGGCCATCCCGATGCGCATGCCCGGCATCCTTCCCACAGGTGAACCGAATCAGGTTCTGATGGACGTAACGTAGCGGCCGGCGGCCTACTCCGGCAGGGCGGGGCCGCGCAGCGCGGCGATCGTCCCCTTGTACATCCCCACCCGGATCGCCTTGACGGTCCCGCCGTTCTTGGCGGCCAGGGACGCGGCCAGCTCGATCGCGGCGGGCAGCACCCCGGCCTCGTCCGCCGTCCGCTGGACGATCCCGGCCTCGCGGGCCTCCTCGGCGGTGTAGCGGCGGCCGGTCAGCATCGCCTCGTGCGCGACGGGCGCGGTGAGGCGGCTCTGGATCAGGGCGCTCATGCCGGGCGTGAAGCTCATGCCGAGGTCGACCTCGGGCAGGCAGAAGTAGCCGCGGTCGGTGCGCATCACCGCGAAGTCCTGGGCGAGCGCGAGCATCCCGCCGCCCGCGAAGGCGTGCCCGTTGACCGCAGCGACGGTCGGCGCGGGGAGTTCGAGGAAGCGCGCGTACAGCCCGTTCACCGACTCCAGGTAGGGGACGAACTCCTCCTGGTGCGCGCCGAGCCAGTCCAGGTCGAGGCCGTTGGAGTAGAACTTCCCGGATCCGGTGGTGACCAGCGCCTTCGGCCCCTCGGCCTGCTCGACCTCGGTCAGCGCGCGGTCCATGGCGGCGAGGAAGTCGGGGTGGAAGCGGTTCTCGCCCGCCTCCATCCGCAGGACGAAGACGTCGCCCTCGCGCTTGAGCTCAATCACGGTGATCTCCCGTCCGATGGGTGCTGGTCCGAACCTTACTGGTCGGTAACAGCCGGGAAGACCATGCAGGTGGTCGTTCCGTGCGCCACCAGCCTGCCGTCCGCGTCCGTGATCCGCCCCTCGGCCGTGGCGACCCGCCGTCCGACGTGCACGGTGGTGCCCTCGCAGGTCAGCCGCCCGCCGTCGGTGCGGACCGCGCGGACGAAGTTGACCTTGAGTTCGAGCGTCGTGTAGCCCGCGCCCTCGGGCAGCGTGGTGTGCACGGCGCAGCTCATCGCCGAGTCGAGCAGCGTGGACAGGACGCCGCCGTGCACCGTGCCGAGGGGATTGCCGAACTTGGCGTCGGGCGTCAGCGCGAACACCGCGCGGCCCGGCTCCAGGGTCTCCGCGGTCATGCCGAGCAGCGCCCCGACGCCGATCCCCGCGGCCGCGCCCATGTCGATCGCCTGCTTCAGCTGTTCCAGACCCGCGGTCAACGTCCACCCCTCCCGAAGCTGCCGGTCCGCCGGTTATGACGACCGTCATGTCACAGCGTGACTATGACGATCGTCATGGTCAACCCGCAAAGCTTATGATGAATGTCATAATCGCAGGTATGGGTACCGACAGCCGTGAACGCATGGTGCGCAGCGCCGCCTACCTCTTCCGCGAGCGCGGCTACTCCGGGACGGGCTTCCGCGACGTCATCGCGCACAGCGGCGCCCCGCGCGGCTCGATCTACCACCACTTCCCGGGCGGCAAGGTGCAGCTCGCCGAGGAGGCCGTCCAGTACGCGGGCGAGTTCCTCAACGCGGGCATCCAGGCCGCCGTCGAGAGCGGCGACGCGGCCTCGGCCGTGGACGCCTTCGTCGGCTGGTGGCGCGGCGTCCTGGTCAAGAGCGGGTTCCGCGCCGGCTGCCCGGTGGTCGCGGT
>NZ_JBFAOF010000901.1:0-2932 GCF_040675125.1 Spirillospora sp. NPDC049652
GCCCGAGTTCCCCGTCCCGGACGCCCTCGGCATCCGGGTCCTGCTGCGCCAGCGCGGCTTCGCCGTCCGGCGCGGCGACACCTTCCCCGGCCTCGGCCCGGACTGGCTGCGCATCGCCGTCCGCGACCGCGCCGCCGACGACGAACTCCTCGAGGCCCTGAGTGACCTCGGCATCTGACAGCGAAGCCGGGCGGCGCGAGCCGCGCCGGGAAGGACGGAAGGACACCGTGGACCTGACCGTGGACCTCATCGTCGACACCGTGGCGGCCGTCCGGCCGCTCGAAGAGGCCGCCATGCGGGACGCCCGCGACCTGCAGAACCGGCTGACCAAGCCGCCCGGGTCGCTCGGCGTCCTGGAGGACGTCTCGGTCCGCCTCGCCGGGCTCGCCGGGACGTGCCCGCCGCCGCTCCCGGAGCCGGCCGCCGTCGCCGTCTTCGCCGCCGACCACGGCGTCCACGCCCAGGGCGTCACGCCGTGGCCGCAGGAGGTGACCGCCCAGATGGTCGCCAACTTCCTCGCGGGCGGCGCGGTCGTCAACGCGTTCGCGGGCCAGGTCGGGGCCGGGGTCACGGTCGTCGACATCGGCGTCGCCGCCCCGCTGGCGGGCGCGCCCGGCCTGCTGCCGCGCAAGGTCGCGCCCGGCACCGCCGACATGACCCAGGGCCCCGCGATGACCATGGAGCAGGCGCGGCGGGCGGTCGCGACCGGCATCGAGGTCGCCCGCGACCTGGCCGCGTCCGGCGCGCGCTGCCTGATCACCGGGGACATGGGCATCGCGAACACCACGGCGTCCGCCGCGCTGATCTCCGCCTTCACCGGACTGCCGCCGGAGGCCGTCACGGGCCGGGGCACCGGCATCGACGACGCCACGCACGCCCACAAGGTCGAGGTCGTCCGCGCGGCCCTCCGCCGCCACGACCTCCTCCCCGGCGAGAACACGTCCGCCGAGGACGGGACGGCGGTACCCACCCCGAGGTCCGCCGAAGGCCCCACCGGCCACACCGCGCCTGGGCCCGGGGACGCGCCCGCGGTCGGGCGGGATCCGCTGGAGGTGCTCGCGGCGGTGGGCGGATTCGAACACGCCGGGATCGCCGGATTCGTCCTCGGGGCGGCGGCACACCGCGTGCCGGTCGTCCTGGACGGCGTGATCGCCGGGGCCGCCGCGCTCGTCGCCGCCGCGCTCTGCCCGGACGCCCTCGGCGCGTGCGTCGCCGGGCACCGGTCCGCCGAGCCCGGCCACGCCGTCGCCGTCGCCCACCTCGGCCTGCGCCCGCTGGTCGACCTGGAACTGCGGCTCGGCGAGGGCACCGGCGCGCTGCTCGCGCTCCCGCTGGTCCAGGGCGCGGCGCGGGTCCTGCACGAGGTCGCGACCTTCGACTCGGCCGGCGTCAGCGAGAAGGACGCGGGCGCGTAACGCGATGATCACACTTTGACCCACGCTCGGGTGTCGAGTGCCGGGGAGAACTCGGCAGCGGGGCCCGGGGCCGAGTACCTTTGGTCCCCAAACACACGTGTCCGTCACCCGGTCCACCGAACGAGAGATTTCCGTGCCTCCGTACCTGCTCGGCCTGCGACTCGGCGGGCGACGCGTCCTCGTCGTCGGCGGCGGACGCGTCGCGCAGCGCCGCGTGCCCGCGCTGCTGGCCGCCGGCGCCGACGTCACGGTCATCGCGCCCGAGATCACCCCGGCCCTGGACGACCTGGTGGCGGACGGCCGGATCACCTGGACGGCCCGCGGGTTCGAGACCGGCGACTGCGACGGCGTGTGGCTCGTCCAGGCGGTCACGGACGACCCCAAGGTGAACGCGGCCGTCGCCGCCGAGGCCGAGGCCCGCCGCGTCTGGTGCGTCCGCGCCGACGACGCCGAGGCGTCCGCCGCCTGGACGCCCGCGTCCGGCCACGTCGGCGAGACCACGGTCGGCGTCCTCGCCGGGGGAGACCCGCGCCGCGCCGCCGGGATCCGCGACGCCGTCCTGGACGGCCTGCGCGACGCGACCCTCGAAGCCCGGCACTCCCGCACCAAGCCGACGGGCGTCGCCCTGGTCGGCGGCGGCCCCGGCGACCCCGGCCTGATCACCGTGCGCGGCCGCCAGCTCCTCGCCCAGGCGGACGTGGTGATCACCGACCGGCTCGCCCCCCGCGAGCTGCTGGACGAGCTGCCCGCCGACGTCGAGATCATCGACGCCGCCAAGATCCCCTACGGCCGCACCGTCACCCAGGACCGGATCAACGAGCACATCGTCGAGCAGGTCGCGAAGGGCAGGTTCGTCGTCCGGCTCAAGGGCGGCGACCCGTTCGTGTTCGGCCGCGGCGGCGAGGAGGTGATCCACTGCGCGAAGCACGGCATCCCCGTGCTGGTCGTGCCGGGGATCACCAGCGCCGTCGCCGTCCCGTCCGCGGCCGGCATCCCGGTCACCCACCGCGGCGTGGCGCAGGAGTTCCACGTCGTCTCGGCGCACGTCGCGCCCGGCGACCCCGCGTCCACCGTGGACTGGGAGGCCCTCGGCCGCGCGAACGGCACGCTGGTGCTGCTGATGGCGGTGGAGCGGATGGAGCGCATCGCCGAGACGCTCGTACGCTATGGTCGTTCGTCCGGCACGCCGGTCGCCGTGATCCAGGACGGCACCCTCCCCGGTCAGCGCGCGCTCACCGCCACACTGGGCACGGTGGCCGAGGAGATGGCGGCCGCCGGGGTGCGGCCGCCGGCGATCGTGGTCGTGGGCGACGTCGTCACCGTGGCACAGCAGGTCGACATCATCAGAGCGGACATGGGGCGGGATCCGTGAGACCCCCGGCAGAGCAGAGCGCGGCCCCCGGCGGGCCGGCCCCCCCGCCCCGCCGCCAGCCCCCCCGCCCGCACCACCCCCTCCCCCTTGCCGGGAGATAGGGAAAGAACACCAGTCTAAACACCAGACAAAAAAAACCAAATCT
>NZ_JBFAOF010000902.1:0-2925 GCF_040675125.1 Spirillospora sp. NPDC049652
CCGTGATCTTCCCGGACCCGCAGGCCGCCGCGCTGCTCGCGGCGTCCGCCCTCGGAACGGGCACCGGCGCCGACAGCGGTCCCGCGGGCGGGCTCCAGCAGCCGGCCTTCGGGTCCGGTTTCGAGTCCGGCCCGCAGGCCCTCGGGCAGGAGTACGGGCAGGGCTTCGGCCCGCGCGACTCCGCGGCCGACCACCCCGGCTCGTCCCCCTCCCCGCACACGGGTTCCCCGGGTTCGCCGAACACGGGCCCGCAGCCCTCGGTCGGCTCCAACACCGGCCCGCAGCCCTCGGTCGGCTCGCACACCGGTCCGCAGCCGGCCGTCGGCCCGGACACGGGCCCGCAGCCCGCCGTGGGTTCGGGCGCCGGTCCGCAGCCCGCCGTCTCGGACGACCCGACCGCGAGCCCGACCGCCGCGCTCGTCGCGATGTCGCACGCGCAGCAGGGCGAGCAGCAGACCCAGCAGACCCAGCAGGGCCAGCCCGGCCAGCAGGGGCAGCAGGGCGAGCCCGTCCAGCGGCCACGGCCGGCGCGCGGCGCGGCCGACGAGGGCACCGACACCGTGGAGATCGCGGTCCGGACGCCCGACAAGCCGCAGCCGTGGGCCGAACTCGGCATGGCCGAGGACGAGTACCGGCGCGTCCGCGACATCCTGGGCCGCCGCCCGACCTCCGCCGAGCTCGCGATCTACTCGGTGATGTGGTCGGAGCACTGCTCCTACAAGTCGTCCAAGGTGCACCTGCGCCAGTTCGGCGAGAAGGCCCCGCAGAGCGACGCGCTGCTGGTCGGCATGGGCGAGAACGCGGGCGTCGTGGACGTCGGCCAGGGCTGGGCGGTGACCTTCAAGGTCGAGTCGCACAACCACCCGTCCTACGTCGAGCCCTACCAGGGCGCGGCGACCGGCGTCGGCGGCATCGTCCGCGACATCATCTCGATGGGCGCCCGTCCCGTCGCCGTCATGGACGCGCTTCGGTTCGGCCCGGCCGACGCCCCCGACACCCACCGCGTCCTGCCGGGCGTGGTCGCGGGCGTCGGCGGCTACGGCAACTCCCTCGGCCTGCCCAACATCGGCGGCGAGACCGTCTTCGACGCCTGCTACGCCGCGAACCCGCTGGTCAACGCGCTCTGCGTGGGCGTGATGAAGCACGAGGACATCAAGCTCGCCGCGGCCCCCGGCCCCGGCAACCAGGTGATCCTGTTCGGCGCGATGACCGGCCCCGACGGCATCGGCGGCGCGTCCGTGCTCGCCTCCGCGAGCTTCGACGACGCGTCCCAGGCCAAGCGGCCGAGCGTGCAGGTCGGCGACCCGTTCATGGAGAAGCTGCTGATCGAGTGCTGCCTGGAGCTGTTCCGGGCGGACCTGGTCGTCGGCATCCAGGACCTCGGCGCGGCGGGCGTGTCCTGCGCGACGACCGAGCTCGCCGCCGCCGGCACCGGCGGCATGGCCGTCGACCTCGACGCCGTCCCGCTGCGCGACCCGAGCCTGCGCGCCGAAGAGATCCTCATGTCGGAGTCGCAGGAGCGGATGATGGCGGTCGTCGAGCCCGCCAAGGTCGACGCCTTCCTCGCGATCTGCGCCAAGTACGAGATCCCCGCCACGGTCATCGGCGAGGTCACCGACACCGGACGCCTCACCATGACCTGGCGCGGCGAGACGATCGTGGACATCCCGCCGGTCACCGCCGCCGACGAGGGCCCGGTGTACGAGCGGCCGATCGCCCCGCCCGCCGACCTCGCCGCCATCCAGTCGGACACGCCGGGCCGGCTGACCCGGCCGTCCACCGGCGAGGAGATCCGCCGGACGGTGCTGTGGCTCGCCGGGTCCCCGAACCTCGCCAGCAAGACGTGGGTGACCTCGCAGTACGACCGGTACGTGCTGGGCAACACCGTGCTCGCGATGCCGGAGGACGCGGGCGTCGTCCGCATCGACGACGAGTCCGGGCTCGGCATCGCCCTGTCGCTGGACGGCAACGGCCGCTACACGCGGCTCGACCCGTACGCGGGCGCGCAGCTCGCGCTGTCCGAGGCGTACCGGAACGTGGCCGCGACGGGCGCCCGCCCGCTCGCGGTGACGAACTGCCTGAACTTCGGCTCCCCCGAGGACCCGGGCGTCATGTGGCAGTTCGCGCAGGCCGTCGAGGGCCTCGCGGACGGCTGCCGCTACCTCGGCACCCCGGTGACCGGCGGCAACGTCTCGTTCTACAACCAGACCGGCGACCAGGCGATCAACCCGACCCCGGTGATCGGCGTCCTCGGCGTGCACGACGACGTGCGCCGCCGGGTGAACATGGCGTTCGTCACCGAGGGCTCGACCCTCGCCCTGCTCGGCGAGACCCGCGAGGAGTTCGGCGGGTCCGAATGGGCGCACGTCGTCTACGGCCACCTGGGCGGCCTCCCGCCGAAGGTGGACCTGGCCGCCGAGGCCGCCCTGGCGTCCGTGCTGGTCGCCGCCGCCCGCGACGGCCTGCTCGCGGCGGCGCACGACCTGTCGGACGGCGGGCTGTCCCAGGCGCTCGTCGAGTCCTGCCTGCGCGGCGGGCTCGGCGCGCGGATCACCCTGCACGGCGACCCGTTCGTCCAGCTGTTCAGCGAGTCGGTCGCGCGGGCCGTCGTGGCGATCCGCCCCGGCGCGGAGGCCCGCGTCGCGGCGCTGTGCGAGCAGGCGGGCGTCCCGGTGAGCCAGCTCGGCATCGTCGGCGGCGACTCGCTCACCGTCAACGGCGGCGACCAGCAGGAGGTCTTCTCGATCTCCCTGGCCGACCTCCGCGAGGCCCACGAGCGCACGCTGCCGAGCTACGCGAGTTGATTTGAGCCTCAGGTCCGCCAGGTTCGCCTAGCGGCTCCCTGGCGGGCCTGAGCCTCGTGCGAGCGCGGCATCGCTTCGCGATCGACCGTGGGGGGGGGCGCCATCGGGCTGGCCCCCCCAC
>NZ_JBFAOF010000903.1:0-2922 GCF_040675125.1 Spirillospora sp. NPDC049652
CTCGACGATCGCGCCCGCCGCGGCGTGCAGCCGCAGCGCGCGGCGGGGGTAGCCGAGCCGCCCCCAGGCCCGCACGGCCTCCCCGGACGGTTCGGCCGCGAGGGCGGCGGGCGTCGGCCAGCGCTCCAGCCAGGTGTGCCACACCGGCAGCACCCGGACGACCGGCGTCTGCTGCAGCATGATCTCGCTGACCAGGACGCCCCAGGGAGTCGCTTCGGGCGCCCGCCACGGCAGGTCGCGGGCGTTGGCGTCGTACCAGGCGAGGATCGGGTCGGTGAACTTCAGCATGACGAGGTGCATTGTGGCACGGCGGGTCGCCACGTCCCGGACGATCCCCATATGCATACTGTCCGCATGGACGCGGATACCGAACGTGATCCAGAGGAAGAGTGGGGCCTCGACCAGTACTGGCGGCGGCGGGCACTCGCGCTCGCCGGTGTGCTGGGCGTGGTCGGCCTGACCGCGTGGTCCTGCGGCGTGTTCGGGGGCGGCGGAGACGGCGGCGCGAAGAAACCCCCCGTGCAGAGCATGGCCGGGGTCGGCGCGGCCGTGCCCTCCCTGGCCGCGACCTCCCAGGCGCCTACCCCGACCCCCACGGTCACGGTCACCAAGACGGCGAAGGCGCCCGCGCGGCCGAAGCCTGCCCGCAAGGACGGCGACGCCTGCGACCCCCACGACGTGGTCGTGAACATGGCCTCCAACGGCGACACGTTCCCGCGCGGCGCGCGGCCGTCGTTCCGGCTCACGGTGGTCAACACCGGGCAGCGCGCCTGCGGCTACGACGTCGGGACGGCCAAGCTGGACGTCCGCATCACCTCCGGCTCCGACCGGGTGTGGGCGGCGTCCGCGTGCGACAGCGGCTCCGGGTCGTCCGTGCGGACGCTGCGCCGCGGCATCCCCTACGTGACCACGGTGACCTGGGACCGCCGCCGCTCCGGCTCCGACTGTGCGGGCAGGCGGGACAAGGCGCTGCCCGGCACCTACGTCGCGGTCCTGAGAGCCGCCAAGGTCAAACCCCAGAAACAGGTCTTCCACCTGCGCTGACGCCTGCCGCCGCCCGCCGGGCGTGAACGTCCGGTCCGCGGATTGGTCCTCTGGACCGAAGCGGGCTTGGCCCTGTCCGGAGGACCGCCGCGGCGGCAGGGTGGTCCACGACCGACACGCCGGACGGGGGACCATGTACTTCCAGCATTCGCCGCGCCTCTGGGCCGACCACCCGGACCTCGTCGCCGGGGCCGTCGTCGTCGCGGACGGCATCACACCCGACGCCGACGCGAGCGCCCGCGTCGCCGACCACACCGCCGCCGCCCTGGCCCGGCTCGCGGACGCGGGCCAGGAGGCCGAACTCCCCGAGATCAAGGCCTGGCGGCGGACGTTCGCCGCGATGGGCCTCAAGCCGACGCAGTACCGCTGCGCGTCGGAGGCGCTGCTGCGGCGCGTCCGGAAAGAGGGCTCGCTGCCCGCGATCCATCCGCTGGTGGACCTCTGCAACGCGGTCTCGGCGGCGTTCGCGATCCCGGTCGCCGCGCTCGACCTCGCGGCCGTCACCGGCGGGCTCACCGTGCGCCCGGCGGACGGCACGGAGGAGTACGAGACGTTCGGGGGGGAGACCGAGAACCCCGCGCCCGGGGAGGTCGTCTACGCCGACGAGGCCGGCCGCTCGCACGCCCGCCGCTGGACGAACCGCCAGAGCGGCCGGTCCGCCGTCCGCCCGGCGACCCGCTCGGTGCTGATCGTCGCCGAGGCCCTGCACGGAACGGCGGGTTCGGACGTTCCGAAGCTGGTCGCGACGCTCGCCGACGAGATCGCCGCGCTCTGGCCCGTCACCCCGGTGACCGCCCGCGTCACCGCGTCCGCGCCGCGCCTCGACTTCTGATCGGCCGCCTCGGCCCGATCGCTGGCCGACAGGCCCGGGACACGGGTCGCTGACCGGCTGATCGGCCGCGCGGGCCGCCCGTTCGCGCGGCCGCGCCGCGTCCTGGCCCGAGCCGGGGCTCGGGCCAGGACGGCTCAGACGTAGCGTTCGAGGATCGAGGACTCGGCGAGCCGGGACAGCCCCTCGCGGACGCTGCGGGCGCGGGACTCGCCGACGCCGCCCACGGCCTGGAGGTCGTCGATGGACGCGGCGAGCAGCTTCTGCAGGCCGCCGAAGTGCTCGACCAGCCGCTCCACGACCAGGCTCGGCAGCCGCGGCACCTTCGCGAGCAGCCGGAAGCCCTTGGGGGAGACCGGCAGGTCGAGCGCGTCCGGCCCGGCGAAGCCCATCACCTCGGCGACCGTGGTGAGGTCGAGCAGCTCGTTCGCCGACAGCACGTCGAGGTTCGCGAGCACCGTCCCGACCCCGACCACGCGGGCCGCGGCGGACGGGTAGTCGCGGACGATCAGCTCGCGGTCGACGTCCACGCCCGAGACCAGCTCGTCCAGCTGGAGCGACAGCAGCCGCCCGTCGGTGCCGAGCTCGACGACGTAGCCCTCGATCTCGTCGGCGATCCGGCGGACCATCTCCAGCCGCTGCACCACCGCGGACACGTCCCGGACGGTGACCAGGTCCTCGATCTCGAGCGCCGACAGCGTGCCGGACACCTCGTCCAGCCGCAGCTTGTAGCGTTCGAGCGTGGCGAGCGCCTGGTTGGCCTTGGACAGGATGGCCGCCGAGTCCTCCAGGACGTAGCGGACGCCGTCCAGGTAGAGCGCGATGATGTTCATCGACTGGCTCACCGAGATCACCGGCTGGCCGGTCTGCCGCGCGACGCGCTCGGCCGTGCGGTGCCGGGTGCCGGACTCCTCGGTCGGGATGGTGGAGTCGGGCACCAGGTGCACGGCGGCGCGGACGATCCGGCCGCGCGCGTCGTCGATCACGATCGCGCCGTCCATCTTGGCGAGCTCGCGCAGCCGGGTCGCGGAGAACTCCACGTCCAGCTC
>NZ_JBFAOF010000904.1:0-2898 GCF_040675125.1 Spirillospora sp. NPDC049652
GTCAGCCCGTGCTCCGCCGACAGGCCGCACACCGCGATGACGGCCGTGTCCACGCGCAGCGCGCCGAGCGACGCCTCGGTCAGGTGGCCGGTCAGCAGCCAGGTGCCCTGGAGCATCTGCCCGCCGGGGACCAGCAGGCGGACGTCCGGCGCGGTGCTGAGCGCGTTCAGCGAGTAGAGGTCCAGGGGGATCGCGGTGACGCGCCGGTTCGCCAGCAGCCGGGCGACCCCCAGCGTGGTGGTGCCGCTGTCGAGGATCACCGACTCGCCGTCGGAGACCATGGCGTCCACCTTCGCGGCGATGGCCCGCTTGGCCTCCACGGCCTCGTGCTCGCGCAGCGCGAACGGCGGGTTCTCGCCGCGCAGCAGCAGGCTGACCGCGCCGCCCCGGACGCGCCGCAGGACCCCCTGCTCCGCGAGCTGGTCCAGGTCGCGGCGGATGGTCATCTCCGAGCAGCCGGTCGCGGCGGCGAGCTCCGCCACGGTCACGCGCTCGCTCGTCCGCAACCGTTCGATGATCTCAAGATGTCGATTCAAACCTTCCACATGTTCAATCTCACGTGATAGGTGTTCATAAGTCAAGTTTCACTCGCAGACCCCCGAGAGCGAGGCGGCACGTGGACCGGAGCGTGGACTGGATCGTCTTCGACTACGGAGGGGTGGTCGGCAGGCCGCCGTCCCGGAAGGCCGGACGGCGGCTGGCGGACGCCGTGGGCGTGGAGCCCGCCCGGTTCTGGCCCGCGTTCCGGCGCCACCGCGCCGACTACGACACCGGCTCCGTGGACGCCCGCGCCTTCTGGCACGCGGTGTTCGCACGGCTCGGCAGGCCCGCCGACCAGGCCGATGTCGAACGGCTGACGGCCCTCGACCTCAGCGCCCGGCTGGAGCTCGACCCGGGGACGCTGGAGATCGTCGGCATGCTCGCCGCGCGCGGCACGCCCTTGGCGCTGCTGTCCAACGCCCCGCCGGAACTGGCCCGGGTCATCGACGGGGAGGGCTGGGCGGCGGCGTTCCGGCACCGGCTGTACAGCGCCGACCTGCGCATGGCGAAACCCGATCCGCAGATCTACCACCGGACGTGTGCGATTCTCGGCGCCCGGCCCGAGAACGTCCTGTTCATCGACGACCGGGTCGAGAACGTGGACGCGGCCGAGGGCGCCGGCATGCGGGCCCTGCTGTTCCAGGACGCCGCGAAGCTCTGGGCCGACCTGGCGTTCCTCCTGCCCGCGTCCATGGCCGGGCCTCGGTGACCGCCCCGCCGCCCGAGTCGGCTTCCGTTCCGCCGCCCGAGCCGCCGCCCGACCCGCCGCCTGAGCCGACTTCCGAGCCGGTGGCGGCGCCCGTGCGGTTCCCCGACCGGGGGCCGACGCGGTTCGACCGGACGGCGATGGCCGGGATGTGCGTGTCGTTCGTGGTGATCGGCGTCCTCCAGGCGCTGTACGGCCCGGCGGCCCCGATGATGCGCGAGCGCTTCGGGCTGTCGTCCGGGGCCGTCGGGCTCGCGCTGTCGGTGCACTTCGTCGGCGCGCTGCTCGGCGTGCTCGGCACCCCGCGACTGCGGCGGATCGGCAACCGGTCGTTCCTCGCCGCCGCGCTGATCGCGATCGCGGCCGGCTGCGCCGGGTTCGCCCTGGCCCCGTCCTGGCCGGCGGCGCTCGGCGCGGCGTTCGTCGCCGGAGTCGGGTTCGGCTGGATCGATGTCGGCGTGAACGAGCTGTTCATCGAGTTCTACGGGACGGGCGGCAAGAGCAGCACCGGCATGCTGAACCTGCTCCACGGCAACTTCGGTGTCGGGGCCGTCCTCGCGCCGCTGCTCGTGGGGGCGCTGCCGGGACGCATGTACCCGTGGGCCTTCGCCGCGTGCGCGCTGCTGTCCCTCGCGGTGCTCGGCACCGTGCGGGGCGTCGGCGGCGGCCCGCCCCGGACGGCGGCGGCGTCCCGGGGCGTCCGCCGGGCGGCGGCGGGGCGGATGACCGCGCTGTTCACGGCCTTCTTCGTGCTGCACGTCGGCGTCGAGTCCGGGATCGGCGGCTGGGAGACCACCCACCTGGTCGGGCTCGGCTGGACGGCCGGGCCGGCCGCGATGGCCACCTCCACGTTCTGGCTGGCCATGACCGGCGTGCGGTTCGCGATCAGCCCGGTCGCCCGGCACTTCACCGCGCAGCGGATCCTGCTGGCGTCCCTGGCGGTGATGCTGGCCGGGCTGCTGCTGGCGCATGCCGGTCCCGCCGCGCCCGCCGGATACGTCCTGGCCGGGCTCGGTGTCGGTCCGCTGTTCCCGACCGGCCTGGTCTGGCTGACCGAGAAGAGGCCGGGCGCCTGCGGCGTGACGTCCTACGTGATCGCGGGATCCATGCTCGGCGGCGTGCTGCCCAGCGCGATCGGCGGCGCGGCAGGACGGTGGGGACCGGGCGTGATCCCCACCGTGCTGGCGGCGCTGGCCGCCGCGTCGCTCGCGACCGCGCTCGCGATCAGGGCGCTCCCGGCGACGGGCACGGGGGCGGCGCCGGCGGACGTCCCGAGGCGGGTCAGAGGCGGACGCCGCGGAACGCGGTCAGCAGCCGACTGCGCCCCCGGTCCGACAGACCGTCCGGAGCGGACCCGCCGGGCGTGACGTCGGCCTGCCGGGGGACCGGGGACGCCGCGTGCAGCGCGGTCCGCCCGCCGTGCAGCAGGACCAGGAAGTCGGCCCTCGTGAGACCGAGCAGCCACGCCGCCTCGTCCTCCGTGCAGCCCTCCGCGTCGGCGAGCAGCAGCGGCAGCCGGTGCCGCAGCGGCATCGCCGCGAGCACCGGCTCGAACGCCCGCAGCGCGGCGTCGCCGAGCGGCACACCCGGGACCGGGGCCTGCCCGTTCACCACGGCGTCCTCGGGCTGGACGGCCACGTCGAGCGTCCAGC
>NZ_JBFAOF010000905.1:0-2895 GCF_040675125.1 Spirillospora sp. NPDC049652
CGGGCACGGGCACGGCCACGGCGGCCGAGGCGAGGAGCAGGGCCACGGCCACGGGCACGGCGTGTCCGCCGACGCGGACCGGCGCTACCTCATGGGCGCGCTCGGCCTGATCGTGGCGTTCATGGCCGGCGAGGTCGTGGTCGGCCTGATCGCCGGGTCGCTGGCCCTGCTGTCGGACGCGGCGCACATGCTGACCGACGCGTTCGCCATCGTGCTGGCCCTGATCGCCATGCGGATCGCGGCGCGCCCGCCGCGCGGCGGCTACACCTACGGGCTGCGCCGCGCCGAGATCCTGTCGGCGCAGCTCAACGGGCTGACGCTGATCCTGCTCGCGGCCTACTTCGTGTTCGAGAGCGGGATGCGGCTGGCCAACCCGCCCGAGGTCCACGGCGCGCTGGTGTTCTGGACCTCGCTCGCCGGGATCGCGGTGAACGTCCTGGCGACGTGGCTGCTCAGCAAGGCCAACCGGTCGAGCCTGAACGTCGAGGGCGCCTTCCAGCACATCCTGAACGACCTGTACGCGTTCATCTCCACCACGATCGCGGGCGCGGTCGTCTGGCTGACCGGGTTCGCCCGCGCCGACGCCATCGCCTCGCTGGTCGTCGCGGCGCTGATGCTGAAGGCGGGCTGGGGCCTGCTGAAGGAGGCGGGCAGGGTGCTGATGGAGGCCGCCCCGGCGGGCCTGGACCCGACCGAGATCGGGACCCGGCTGGCCGACCGGCCGGCCGTCCGCGAGGTGCACGACCTGCACGTCTGGGAGCTCGGCTCGGGCTACCCGGCGCTGTCGGCGCACGTCCTGGTGGAGCCGGAGGGCGACTGCCACGGCGTCCGGCGCGACCTGCAGGAGCTGCTGCGGGACGCCTACGACATCACGCACACCACACTCGAGGTCGACCACATCGACAACGAGTTCCACTGCGAGGATCCGCATGGCCCCCGGCACGTCCCGGACGGCCTCACGGAAGAACCCGCCGCGTCGGGCGCGCAGCCGCCCTGCGGGCACTGACGGCCTGAAGCACGCAGCGCGCAGCCCCCGCGGAATCCCTGGTCCCGCCGGGGCTGCGTGCCGTCAGATCCCGAGGAGCTTGGCGGCGCCGTCCCAGCAGACGGCGCGCAGCCACTCGTCGCCCATGTCGAGCTCGGTGAGCCCTTCGAGCTGGTGCGCGTAGGTGTAGGGGATGTTCGGGAAGTCCGTCCCGAACAGGATCCGCCCCGCCAGGCCGAGGTCGCGCAGGCGCGGGACCTCGGCGGCCGGGAACACGCCGAGCCCGCCGGTGAAGTCCACGAACACCATGGTCGTGTCGAGGTGGACGTTCGGGAACCGGTCGGCGAGGTCGAAGAACCCGGTGAACTCGGGCGCGCCGAGGTGGGCGATGATCGTCCGCAGCCGGGGGTGCCGCGCGAGGACGTCGCCGAACGGCCCGGGCCCGGTGAAGCCGTTCGCCACCGGTCCCGATCCCGCGTGCACCAGGGCGACCGCGCCGGCGTCGGCGATCATCCCCCACACCTCGTCCAGCTCGTCCGCGCGCGGGTCGAAGCCGCCGACCTGCAGGTGCACCTTGAACACCCGGGTCCCGGCGGCGAGGGCGCGCCGCACGTAGGACGCGGCGGACGGCTCGGGGAAGAACGTCCCGGTCGGGACGCATTCGGGGACGCGCGCGGCGAACTCGGCCGCCCACCCGTTCAGCGCCTCGGCCATGCCCGGCTTGTGCGGGTACAGCAGCGAGGTGAACGCCCGCACGCCCATCGCCCGCAGGTGCTCGACCCGCTCGTCCTCCGGCCACTTGTAGCGGATCGGCCACTCGTGCCCGATCAGCGGCCCGGCGTCGTCGAAGTAGCGCCATACGGCCGCCGTCACTCGCGGCGGCATGAAGTGGACGTGGACGTCGATGAGGCCGGGCAGTCCCAGGTCCCGCCAGACCCCGGCGACCCACGCGTCCGAACGCGGTTCAGTCACGCCCCGACCCTAGCCCGCCTGCGCGGAGTCCTGGTTCGCGATCTCGGCGAGCAGCAGGGGAAGCGCCGCCCGCAGCTCGCGCTGCCAGTAGGCCCACCCCTGCCTGCCCCGGTAGAAGTGCGTGGAGACCGGGATGCCGAGCTTCTTCAGCTTCCCGGCGAAGTCGCCGCTGAGCGCGCGGGACAGCGCCTCCAGGGCGGCCGCGCCGTCCAGGCCGCCGGGGCCGGACGCGGGCGGCGGGTCGAGGGGGCCCGGCGTGCCGTCGCCGGACGCCACGTGCAGCCGCACGCCCGAGAGCCGGTCGGCCAGGTCGTAGGGGTTGTGCTGCCGCCACACGATGCGCTGCTCGACCGGATCGCCCCATACGTCCGTCCAGGCCGCGCCGCGCGCGCCGACCGCGACGGCGAGTTCGACCAGATCGGAGACGTCCAGGCCGCCTGGATCGTTGTGCAGGGTGTGGAGCGGACCGCTGAAGGACGCGGCGGCGCGGAACAGCCCTCGATGCCGCGCCGCGTAGGCGAGCGCGCCCAGCCCGCCCTGCCCGACGCCGGCCACCGCCCGGGACGCCCCCGCCCCGTACCCGCGTTCGAGGATCTGCCTCAGCTCGGTCAGGTGGAAGGTCTCCCAGCGCGGCGGCCCGCCCGTCCCCCGGTTCCACCAGTCGGTGTAGAGGCCGCAGGGGCCGCCGTCGGGCATCACGACCAGCACGTCGAGACCGGCCGTGAGTTCCGCCACGTCGGTGTGCCCCGTCCAGGACGCGTGGTCCCCGCCCGTCCCGTGCAGCAGCCACAGCACCGGCCAGGCGCGTCCCGCGCCGCGCCGCCAGCCGGGCGGCAGCAGCAGCCGAACGTGCGCGACGGCCGGGAGCACCGGGGAGCGGACGGCCAGGTCGAGCACCCGCTCACCGCGCCGCCGCTCGCCGACCACGGTCGCCCCGT
>NZ_JBFAOF010000906.1:0-2876 GCF_040675125.1 Spirillospora sp. NPDC049652
CGAGCACGGCGAAGGCCGACGCCGTCGCCGTGCTCGCGGCACCGTGCCGACTGGTCGTGGCTATCCGGTCACGGCGACGTGCCCGTAGGCGGTGGCCGACGTCCACCTGGAGCACACCGGCTCCCTCCACCCGGACGGGTGGCCCACGGAGTAGGCCCTGTTCCGAATGGACCCGGCCCTCACGTCGTGCCGGGTGACGCGGTAGGAGGCCGAGCACGTCGCCGACTCCCCGGGCCGCAGCGTCCGCTGTGAGCAGCGGATCTCCGACAGGCCGCGCAGGCGGTCCACGACGCCGACATGGCGCAGCGTGACACCGCCGGTGTTGGTCACGCGGTAGCCGAACCGCAGGACCTGCCCCGCTCGCCAGAACGTCGTCGGACGGACGCTCTTGCGCAGGCCGATCCGCGCGCGCACGGCGTGGACGGCGGTCTCGGCGGGCTCCGACCGGACGGACTCGCCGTTCTCGGTCCGGCCGCACGCGACCGCCACGTTGCGGACGTGCCCGCGCTTCACGTCCTTCCACGTGGTGCGGTAGGTGGCGGAGCAGTGCGTGCTCGCCCCGGCGTCCAGCGTCCTCGCGTCGCAGTGGACCGCCGACAGGCCGGGCAGGTGGTCGATGATCCCGACCTCGTGCAGGGGGACGTCACCGTCGTTGGTCACGTGGTACCCGAACCGGATGGTCTGGCCCGCGCCGCCGAAGACCCGCGGGTGGGCCTCCTTCCTCACCTTGAGCGCCGCGTTCCCCGCGAACCGGACGGTGACCGCCGACTCCTCCGAGTAGGCGGGCGGCAGGCCGTTCGGTGTGACGCCGCGCGCCACCGCAACGTTGTGGATCGAGCCGGCCCGGACGTCGGCGTCCGTCGTGCGGTAGGTGGCCGTGCAGTCGATGCTCTGGTCCACGAGCAGGCTCGTCGTGGGGCATTCCACGGCGGGCAGCCCCGGCAGGTCGTCCATGACGACGACGTTGATCAGGGGCCAGGTCCCGATGTTGGAGACGTGGTAGTGGAACCTGACGGGCTGCCCCGGCCCGGTGAAGGTCATCGGGTCGGCGGTCTTCTCCAGCGCGATGCCGGAGAGGACGTCGAGCGGCCTGGGGAACCACGGGTGGCCGTGGTGCCGCGGATGGCCGTGATGGTGCCGCGGATGGCCGTGGTGCCCGGGCGGATACGGGTCGGCGGAGCCGGCCGTCCTCGTGGCGGTGTCCGCGCGCGCCTCGACGGCCGCCGCGGGGACGGCCACCGAGACCATCGCGCAGCAGAGCGCGCCGACGGTGAATGCTTTCGTCCTGCTCAGATGGCGGAACCCTCCGCCCGGGCGTGCAACGCCCATACTTCCCCCCGTTTCGACGTGATCGGCATGCCGGGTGGCCGCCTCGCCGTCCGCGGCCAGGAGCGCCGTCACGGTCGCCGCCGTGTCCGCGCCCCACCCATGATCAATACGGTAGGTGGCGTACCCATCACAGATCGTTAGGAATCGCGTTTTCCGGGATGATCCGCGCGAGAACCGGAGACACGAGACCGGAGCCGGAGACCCGGAGCCGCGCGCTCCGGAGACGCGGGACCCGGAGACGCGAGAACACGGCGGCGAGGAGGTCTCGCCGCCGTGCTCTCGTACCGTCACGCGCGGACCGCGCGGAAGGCGCTCTCGGTCAGCCGGTGACCGGGACGTGCCCGTAGGCGGTCGTCCTGGCCGGCCTGGAGACCAGCGGAACACGCGATCCCGGCGGTGTCCCCTCCGCGACCGCGCGGTTCCGCACGGCCCTGGCCCTCAGGTCCCTGGCCCGGACGCGGTACGTCGCGGTGCAGGTCATCGACTCCCGCGGCGCGAGCGTCCGCTTCGGGCAGCTGACGGCCGACAGACCGCGCAGGGCGTCGTCGACCCGGACGTTCCGCAGCGTCACCGACCCCGTGTTGGTCACCCGGTAGCTGAAGCGGAGGACCTGCCCGACGTGCGAGAAGGTCTTCGGCCGGACGCTCTTGCGCACCCTGATCCCGCCCTTGCCGGACTTGTGCACCGTGGACGTGGACGGAGGAGACTCGACGACCTCTCCGTCGGGTGTCGTGCCGTGCGCCGTCGCGGAGTTGCGGATCGAACCGCGCCTCACGTCCTCCTCGGTCGTGGTGTAGGTGGCCGTGCAGGTCATGCTCTCGCCCGGCGCGAGTTCCGAGCGCGGGCACGAGACGTCCGACAGGCCGTTCATCCGGTCGGTGACGGCGATGTCCGCGAGCGGCGCCGACCCGGTGTTCGTCACCCGGTAGGAGTAGCGGATCTCCTGGCCCGCCCGGGAGAACGTCCGGGGCGTGGAGCTCTTGTGGACGCTCATGCCCGCGCGCTCGTGAGGCTCGAACGGGACGGTGACCTCCGCATCGGGCGACTCGACGGGCTCGCCGCCCTCCGGCCGGCCGTGCGCGGTCGCCGAGTTGCGGACGCTCCCGCGGTCGACGTCCGCCTGCGTCGTCGTGTAGGTGGCGCGGCAGGTCGTGCTCGCCCCGGGCGCCAGGCTCGTCGCGTCGCAGACGACGGCCGACAGGCCGTCGAGCCGGTCGGTGACGCCGATCTCGTCCAGCGGCACGTTGCCGGTGTTGGTGACGCGGTAGGTGTACTCGATCGTCTCGCCGGCGCGCGAGAAGGTCTCCGGCTCGGCCGACTTCTCGACGCGGATCGCCGGGTTGGGCTCAGCCGTGACGGTCACGTCCGAGGACGGCGACTCGATGGGCCCGGACCCGCCGGGCGGCGTGCCGTGCGCCGTCGCGCTGTTGCGGATGGAGCCGCGCTCCATGTCCTGCTGGGTCACCTGGTAGGTGGCGCGGCAGGTCGTGCTCGCCTCGGGCGCCAGGCTCGTCGCGTCGCAGACGACGGCCGACAGGCCCGGCAAA
>NZ_JBFAOF010000907.1:0-2870 GCF_040675125.1 Spirillospora sp. NPDC049652
AGCGGCTGCGGCACCGGGTCTCGGAGCTCGGGGACGTGGTCGACGTCCCGCTGCCCGAGCCGGACGCGCCGAGCGTCGATCCGGGCGTCCTGTCGGTGATCGCGGGGGCCGCGGCCGCCGGGGAACGGCTCCGGTTCCTGTTCCGGGACGAGCGGCGCGTGGTGGAGCCGTACCGGCTCGTCCCGGTGCGGCGGCGCTGGTACCTGGTGGCCCACGACGACCGGCGGGGCGACTGGCGGGTGTTCCGGGTCGACCGGATCTCCGAGCCCGCGCGGACCGGGCAGCGCTGTGCGGCCCGGGAGGTTCCGGGCGGGGACGCGGCGGCATTCGTCCTGGAGAAGCTGTACTCGGTCGTCCCGACGCACGAGGTGGACGCGACGCTGCACATGCCCGCCGCCGACGCCGTCCGGGCGCTGCGCACCGGGCCGGACGAGATCACGCCGATCGACGCGTCCAGCTGCCGGTTGCGGGGCCGCGCCGACACGATCCCGTGGCTGGCGAGCCGGCTGCTGATGCTCGGCTGCCGGTTCGAGGTGCACGCCCCGCCCGAACTGGCCGACCACCTGCGCGACCTGGCCGTCCGCGCCGCCGAAGCGGCCGGAGCGGTCGGAACGGCCGAAGCCGGTCCGGGCCGCCGCGCTTGAACGTCTGGCTCTCGGCCGATCAGCGGGCGAGGCGGAAGCCGACGTCGTCCACGCGGTAGGTGGGGTGGCTGCGTCGGCGGGCGGAGGCGCGGCAGCTCCAGTGCTCGTCGAACCATCCACCGCCGCGCAGGACGCGGTAGGCGCCGTAGACCTCGGGGTCGTAGAGGTCCCAGCACCAGTTCCAGACGTTCCCGAGCATGTCGTGGAGGCCCCACGCGTTGGGAAGCCGGGTGCCGACCTCGTGGGGGCGGTCGCCGGAGTTCTCCCGGTACCAGGCGATGTCGTCCAGCGGGGCGTAGTGCGGGCCCGTCGTGCCCGCGCGGCACGCGTACTCCCATTCGGCCTCGGTCGGGAGCCGGTACCCGCCGGCGGAGGCGTCCCATGCGACGTCGTCACCGTCGACGCGGTAGGCGGGCTGGAGGCCGTCCTGCTCGGACAGCGCGTTGCAGAAGGCGACCGCGTCCCACCAGGAGACGTTCTCGACCGGGAGCAGGTCGCCGGACGCGGCGCTCGGACGGCTGCCCGTGACCCGGGCGTAGAGCTCCTGGGTCACGGGCAGCGCCGCGATCTGGAAGGCGGCCACCTCGACCGGCCAGCGGCGTTCGGTCCGCCGGTCGGAGAGGGTCACCGTGCCCGCCGGGATGTCGATCATCACGTGGCGATCGTAGGCCCGGCGGGCGGGCGGTCCGCCGCCTCCGCTACTTCATCGGACCGCGCGGCAGGACGCGCGTTACCGTCCTGCACTGGTCCCCGCAGTGCCGGACCTGGGACGAGCAGACCTCGTTCCGGATGCGGGTCCCGGGTCTCGTCCCGCGTTTGACCGTCACCGAGAACCTGACGGTCGCCTTCTCGCCGCGGCGCAGCGGGCCGCGCCACTTCAGGACGCCCTTGTCGAACCTCAGCTCCCCGCTGCTCGCCCGCGCGTTCCCGTCGTAGCGGGCGAAGCGCAGCAGCTTGCGCAGGTCGTCGGTGAAGTACGCCGGGTCGCGCGGGCCGAAGTGGCCCCGTCCGACGTTCCGCGCGGTGATCGTGTAGTGGATGCGCTGCCCGGGCCTGACGGCGGCCGGATCGGCGTCCTTCGACAGGACCAGCTTCGGCTTCTTGCCGGGCGGGGGCGGCGGAGGCGGCGGCGGGGGCGGGGGCTCCGGCGACCGCCCGGTCTCCACGACCAGGTTGCGGATCAGGTGCACGTCGGTGAACAGCCCGGTGGACGCCCCGAACCCGAACCGGTAGCTCTCCGGCACCGGGGTCGGCGCGTCGAAGTCGAGGACCCGCTGGAACCCCGCGCCGTCGTTGAAGTCGATGTCGACCGACATCCTGGGGTCGGGCGCCGGTGTGATCTCGATCCGGACGGTCCGCCTGCTCGGCGCGAGGAGCGCGTCGGCCTCGGCGGGCGAGACGTCTGGCGGCAGGGACATGTTCGGTCCCTGCAGCCGGCCGGGCAGGGTGGACGGCCACGGACCGACGCTGCTCTGGTTGGACGTCGTGGCGGCCAGCCAGCAGTACCCCTGCGTGCCGTTCCCCGGCCCGCGCACCGTCACCATGTTCTCGCCGGGAGCCGGCACGTAGAAGGCGGTCCCCGAGGGGGAGCGCTGTGCGCATCCGTCGCCGCGGTGCTCCCAGTCGCCGAAGAAGTTGCCCAGGACGTCCAGGCCGACGCCGACGTAGCCGTGCCCGACACCGGGCAGGAACTGCTGGGCGGGGTCGTTGTCCGGCCACTTCTGGGCGTAGCCGAGGCTGCCGCCGAACGGCCCCGGGTTGGACAGCGGGTACGTCCCGTCGGTGAGGAAGAACGAGATGCCGTCGGCGGGGACGGCGGTGGTCGTGGCGTACTGCCACTGCTCGAAGGTGACCCGCAGGCCGTCCGCGGCCGGGATCGGCGAGTCGAACAGCACCGACCCCTCACGGTCGTTGCCGGTGTCGGTGAGCTGCAGGAACCCGTACGGCGCGGCGTTTCCCGGCGGCACCCCCGGGCCGATGACATCGGAGCATCCGCCGAGCGGATGGTGCAGCCCGGAAGGCGGCGATGTCCTCGGGGCGCCGGTCAGGCAGGCCGACTCGTACGCGTGGAAGCGCGGGTCGGCGGTCGCTCCCCGGAAGTCCTCCCGGAGGAACTCCTGGTAGTCCTGGGCGGCCGCGCGCGAGGCCGCGCTTCCTGTTCGGGATCTCTGGGACGGTGGTCCGCCCGGTTCGGCTACGGCGGCGGCGGGCCGGTCAGGCTCTGGC
>NZ_JBFAOF010000908.1:0-2867 GCF_040675125.1 Spirillospora sp. NPDC049652
CCACGGACGGGGGCAGCGCGAGCACCGCGATCCCGGCGTCCGCGAGCACGGACGCCGCGTGCTGAACCCAGGCCAGTTCGGACTCGGTTCGCGGCGGCAGCCCCCACACCCAGCGGGGATCGGCGCTGAGTTCGTCGTATCCCCAGTCGCGCTGGTTCGTCGGAACATTGCACACGAGCACGTCGGCCCGCACGCCTCCGAACGCATCGCGGCGCAGCGTGTCGCTCGCCTCGATCCGGGCCTCGGCGCCGGTCTGCACACCGACGCGTGCCGCGGCGAGGGCGGCCAGGGCGGGGTCGAGTTCCTGGCCGAACAGGGTCGGAGGCCGCCCGCCCGCCCAGCGCCGGGCCGCCGCGAGCAGCAGCGAACCGGTGCCACACGCCGGATCGAGGACGGTCTCGACCTTCTCGGCACCGCCGAGCTCCGCGATCTCGCACATGAGGTCGGCGAGCATCGGGGGGGTGGCGGACACCTGCCGGACGTGCGTCCCGAGCCAGCGATCAAACAGGTACTCGAACGTCGCTTCGGAGCCTTCGCGCTTGGTCAGAGCCCGCGCGTCCCTCAGCAGCGCGAGCTCCGCCTCGTTCAGCTCGCCTTGCGGGTCGGGACCGAGCAGCCGCCCCGAGAGCTCATTGCCGAGGGCCGCCAGGATCCGAGCCATCACGTCGCGCTCGCCGAGAGCCTCGAACCTCGGCCACAACCGTTGCGCCGCGCCGGTACCCCCGGGAAGCCGGCCGTGCTCCCGAAGCCAAGCCTCCACCTCGTCCAGAGAGAACTGCGGGCTGGTGTCGCTGCCACCCGTCGGAGCCGGGAAGTCGGGGTGCCGCCGCCTCCAGTTGCTGACGGCGGCCCTGCCCACTCCGGCGATGCGAGCGATCTCGGCCAGCGTCACGGTCACGGTGGCATCGCCGCCGACGTTCGGCATTTGTCCTCCCCTGGCGGCTCCGGTCACGCCGCCTACAGCGTGCATGCCGGAAGTGGGTCGAGCAACTGTTGACTGAGTTTACTCAGAGCGGGTGGAAAGACCGCCAGGGGGTGCACCTGCGGCGCCGCGCCAGGCTACGGCCTCGGTGAGGGCAGCCAAGGGGTGGGCGCGGGCCGAAACGGCTCGCTGAGGCGCTCTGAGATCAGGTGGAGGGGACGGTCAGGCCGGGACGGGGCCGCCGTCGGATTCGTCTTTGGGGTTGGGGTTCTGTTCGAGGTACTCGTCGTCGGGCCAGAGGTCGTCGGCCAGCCAGGCGAGGTACTCCTCGTCACCCGGGTCGAGCTCGGCGGTCATCGACTCGGGGTACGGGGGCGGCGGCTCGGGGGCGCGCGGCGGCATGGCGCGGAGGAGGCGCGGCAGGCACAAGGTGGCGAAAAGGCCGGCGAGCGTGGCAAGGACCAGAGCTGCGATCAACCCCTGCCGTCCTTCCGTACGTAAGGAGCAAAACACTTGAACGCTACTAGAGGCATCTATCGGACGTCGGGGCGACATGCCGCGTGTGGAAAGGGATCTTGCGAAGTTTCACCGGGGTTGGAACATGCCGCGGCCCCCGACCGGAGTCGGGGGCCGCGCGGGGACCGGTCCGCAGGGCGGTCACCGGTGGGTGGGCATCAGGCCGGGACGGCCTCCTCCAGTTCCTGTTCGAGGTCTTCGCGGGTGGGTGCGGGAATCGGCTTCGGCTGGCGGAGGCGGGACTCGTGGAGGGCCGCCAGGCCGATGAGGACCACGCCCGCGAGGAGCCAGAGGACGAGGGTCAGCAGGTGGCCGCCCAGTGCGTGGTCGTCGAAGTAGACGACGCTGCGGACGCCTTCGACGAAGCCCGCGCCCGTCCAGAAGGAGTGCAGGGACGCGAAGAAGCCGTTCTGGAGCTCGGGGCGGAAGACGCCGCCGGCGGTGGTGAAGTTCAGCATCACGAACAGCACCATCATCGCCAGCATCGTGAAGCGCTTGAGGAAGGTGTGCAGGCCGACGCCGATCAGCAGGATGCCGGTCGTGTACAGGACGGACATCCCGAACAGCGCGGGCAGGTCGTGGTCGACGAGGTGGAAGACCGGGCCCGCGAAGAGCGTGCCGATGGCGCTGACGACCACGCCCGTCCCGACGGCGATCAGGGCGCGCAGGCGCATGCGGAGGGGCGCGCCCGCGCCGCCGATCGCGGCGACCGAGGTGTAGGAGCCGATGCTCAGTGCGACGAGCAGGAAGAACAGGCCCTGCGCGGTCGGGTCGCCCTTGGCGGGCGGCGCGACGTCGGTGACCTTCAGCGGGGCGTGCTGCGCGGACGCGACGTCGGTGAACACCTTCTGGACGACGGTCGCGGTCGTGTCGGAGCCCGCCGAGGCGACCAGCAGCTCGGGGGAGCCGGGGACGTACGCGCCGAAGATCTTCTGGTCCCGGAGCTGGGAGACGGCGGTGTCGCGGGCCGGGACGGTCCGGACGTCGAGGGCGTCGCCCGCCCGGTCCTTGAGCGTCTGCGCGAGCACCTGGGCCTGCGGGCCGCTCCCGACGACCGCGACGCGGAGCTCGTGCGGCTGCGGCTGGTGGAACGCGCCGAGGTAGGCGAGGCCCATGCCGACGCACATGATCAGCGGGACCAGCAGGTGGCCGAAGAGGTGGCGCAGGGTGGCGCGCGTGTCGCCCGTGCTCGTCATGGTCCTCCCCACAGGGTTAGTTGCAAAGTACAACTTCCAATAGGTTGTACTCTACAACTATGAGTGCGGTGACGGAACGTGACGGTGGACACACCCGGGACGAGGCCCTGGAGACCATCCGCTGGGAGCTGACGGCGCTGGCCCGGCGGGCGCGGGCGATCGCCGGGCGCTCGCACCCGGAGCTGAGCCTGGTCGCCTACAGCCTGCTCAGCCATCTGACCGACACCGGCGGG
>NZ_JBFAOF010000909.1:0-2867 GCF_040675125.1 Spirillospora sp. NPDC049652
GCCCAGTCGGCCAGCTCGTCGGCGGACGGCGGGTCGCCCTGGAACTCGCGCAGCATCGGCAGCAGCTGGGTGAAGTGCCCGCTCAGCCGCTCCTTCGCGCTGTCCGGGCCGTGCCCTCCGGTCAGCGGCTCCCAGCCGCCCTCGGGCGTGACCTCCACGACGGAGAACGTCGGCGGCAGCATCACCACGCCCGGATGGGTCCGGCAGGCGTGCCGCGCCTCCGCCTCCACCTGCTCCGGCACCGTCCCCGGGATGGGCCCGAAGGCGGTCAGGTTCAGCCGCATCTGCGCCTCCCAGAACCCGGCGGGGGCGGCCGGGTCGACCGGGTGCCCGCGCAGCGGCGACCACGGCTCGTCCGGCGGCTCGGCGTCGCTCGACCGGGGCGGCTCCATGCCGCCCGAGTTGATCAGGACGAACTTCTCGATCCGGATGACGCGGTAGCGGCGGTCGCCGATCTCCCACTCGTCCTTCGGCAGCGGCTCGCCCTCCTCCGGGTCGAGCCGGTCCGCCGCGGCGAGCATCGCCCGGACGGTCGTCGGGTCGGTCTCGCGCCGCACCCCGCACCCCGCCGGCCCCTCCACCGCCCCGGCCGTCTTCCGCAGCGTCGCCGCCAGGTCGATGCGCGCCGAGGACGGGTCGCCCGCGCCGCTGCACAGCACCGACCACCGGTCCCCGGCCTGCTCGGCGCTGCCGAAGTCCGGCGATCCGCCCGGCAGCATCTTCGGGAAGGCGCGGATCCGCTCGCCGAGGTCGGCGTCGCGCATCGCCGCCATCGGCTCCAGGTCCGTGCTGACGTTGATGGTGTCGAAGCCGCGCATCAGCGGGAACGCCTTGACGCTCACCGCCGGTCGTCCCGTTCGCGAGTGTCCATGAACTCATGGTGACGCGGGCCGCACCCTTCGTGCCCGCGAATCCGGGAAACGGTCCGGATCCCCGGAAGGCCGGTCAGTCGTCCGCCGGGCGGCGGGAGAACCAGGCGGCGGTGAGCGCCCCGGTGACGTTGTGCCACACCGAGAAGATCGCCGCGGGGAGCGCCGCGAGCGGGCTGAAGTGCGCGGTCGCCAGCGCGGCGGCGAGCCCGGAGTTCTGCATCCCGACCTCGAACGTCAGCGCCCGGCTGCCCCGCTCGCCGAGCCGTCCGGCGCGTCCGGCCAGGTAGCCGAGCAGCAGGCCGAACCCGTTGTGCAGGACGACCGCGAGGAACACCACGCCCGCCGCCGACGTGATCGCCTTCGCGCTGCCCGCCACCACGATCGCCACGATCACCCCGATCGCCGCGACCGACACCCACGGCAGGGCCGGGGCCAGCCGCGCGACCAGCCGGTTCGCGACCGTCCGCAGCACGAACCCGGCCACCACCGGGACCAGCACGGTCTTGAGGATGTCGGTCACCATCGACTCGGCGTGCACCGGCAGGAACTCGCCCGCCAGCAGCAGCGTCAGCGCCGGGGTGAGCAGGGGCGCGAGCAGCGTGGACACCGTGCCGATGGAGACGGCGAGCGCGACGTCGCCGCGCGCCAGGTACGCCACGACGTTGGACGCGGTCCCGCTCGGCGCGCAGCCGACCAGGATCACCCCCGCCGCCAGCTCCGGCGACAGCCCGAGCGCGTTGGCGATCAGCCAGCCCAGCCCCGGCATGATCACGTAGTGCGCGGCAAGCCCGATGCCGACCGCCCACGGCCGCCGCGCGACGCCGCGGAAGTCCTGCCCGGTCATGGTCAGGCCCATGCAGAACATGACCACGCCCAGCAGGTACGGCACCGCCTCCTTCCCGGCGCGCAGGGTGTCCGGCATGAGCAGCCCGAGCCCGCCGGCCAGCAGCACGAGGAGGGGGAAGACGGTCACGGCGCGGCGCGCCCCCGGGGCCGGCGCGGTGTCCCCCGGTGTGGGCGTTTGTTCTGTCTGCACCCGTCTGAGGAAATCGGCTCCGCCCGGCGCGGCGCAAGATGATCTCCGCGACCTGACGTAATCCTGGCCCGTCTTCTCCGACTTCTCGGCGTTACGGCCCCCGAGGAGAGAGGAGGTGGCGTGGACGAGCGCGAGGCCAGATTCACCCGCCTCTACGAAACGCACTACCGCAGCGTGTTCGGTTACGTCGCGCTGCGCGTCGAGCGCCATGCCGTGGAGGACGTCACCGGCGAGGTGTTCGCGGTCGCCTGGCGCAAGGCCGACGAGATCCCGGAGCGGGCGCTGCCGTGGCTGCTCGGCGTGGCGCGCAACCTCGCCCGCCAGTCGCACGGCTCCACCGACCGCGCCCGGCGCCTGGTCGACCGGCTGGCCGTCCTCACCGAGTCCGCCGCCCCGGTGGACGCCGCCGACGGCGTCATCGCCCGCGACCAGGCGCTCGCCGCGCTGGCGGCGCTCTCGGCCAAGGAGGCCGAGGCCGTCACCCTGACGGCGTGGCACGGGCTCGAACCCGCCGAGGCGGCGCGCGTCGCCGGATGCACCCGGGCCGCGTTCCTGGTCCGGCTGCACCGGGGACGCCGCCGGCTCGCCAAGGCCCTGGACGCCTCCGGCGACGCCCTGGACGCCTCCGGCGACACCTGGGACACCGCCTCCGGCGGCGGCAGGCCGTCGGTCTCCGGCGGTGCGAAGGGCGCGGCCGCCGTCGGCGGCGGGAAGCCCGAACCGGTCGTCCGCCCCCGAGTCAGTACGGAGAAGTTGTGAAGAACGACCAGGTCAACGCAGTGATCAACGCGCTGCGGCCGGCGGTGGACGACCTCGCCGACGCCGCCTACGAGCGCCGTCCCGACCCGTCCCGCCTGCGCGCGCCCGACGTGGCGAAGGCGACGCGGCACCGCCGCCCCGTCCGCGGGCTCGCCCTCGGCCTCGGCGCGGTGACGGCCGCCGGGGCCGTGGCCGTCGCC
>NZ_JBFAOF010000910.1:0-2860 GCF_040675125.1 Spirillospora sp. NPDC049652
CCAGCCGCCTGCGCCGCCTGCGGGTCAGGCCGCCGCGCGGCGCGGCGGCCTCGGGTGAGGTGGACGCCACGTCAGTGCCCCTCGGGCATGGGCCCGATCCACTTCTCGTAGATCGTCTTGTAGGAGCCGTCCGTGCGGGCCTGGGCGATGACGGAGTCGATGACGTCCTTCAGCCCGTTGTTCTTGCCCTTGCGGACGGCGAAGCCGTACTGCTCGCCGGTGTTGTAGTTGCCGGCGATGGCGTAGGCGGAGTTCGCCTGGTCCTTCAGCCAGCCCTGCACGACCGGGTAGTCCTCGACGATGACGTCGACCTTGCCGGTGCGCAGCCCGTTGAGCAGCGCCGCCGAGTCGTCGAACGAGACCGAGTCGATCTTCGCGCCGTGCACGAAGTCCTCGCCGGTGGTGGACGCCTGGGTGCCGACCTTGACCTTCTTCAGGTCCTCGACGGACGCGAACGTGGCGCCCTTCTTCGACATCGCGGCCTGGGTGGCGTCGAAGTACGACTTGGTGAAGTCGATGAACTTCGCGCGCTCGGGCTTGATGGTCATGCCGGCGGCGGCGACGTCGCACTTGCCGGCGTTCAGCGCCGCGCCCGTCTTGATGGTCTCGAACGGGGTGTCCACGACCTTCTGGGTGACGCCGAGCTTCTTGGCGACCAGGTCCATCAGGTCGACGTCGAAGCCGACGACCTTGCCGTTCTTCTCGAACTGGAACGGCGGGTACGGCAGGTGGGTGCAGGTCATGAGCTCGCCCTTCTTGACGAGCCTCGCGCCCTGCACGGTGGCGCCGCCGTCGTCGCCGCCGCACGCGGATGCGGTCGCGAGCACGAGGGCGACTCCCGCCGCCACCAGCGCCGGGAGTCGGGGAATGCGTCCGGACACGTGATCCTCCAGGGGGTTGTGATGCACGTGGAGACGATTTCTACCATGGTCATTACCGCCGGACGGTAGGTGACAGGCCGATCCACTTCGCGTAGACGCGCTGGTAGGAGCCGTCCGCGCGGGCCGCGTCGAGGGTCTGGTCGATCACCCGGACGAGTCCGGGGTCGCCGCCCTTGCGGACCATGAACCCGTACTGCTCGCCGGTTCCGAAGCGTCCGCGGGCCTTGAACGCGGTCGCGTTGGCGGGGTCGCGGAGCCAGCGCAGCGCGACCGGGTGGTCGGCGACGACGACGTCCACCTGGCGCGCGCGCAGCCCGTCGAGAAGCGCCTCCGGCGTCTTGTACGAGACGGTGGCGAGGTCGGCGTCGCGCAGGACCCGCTCGCCCTGCGTCGCCTGCAGCGTCCCGACGCGGAGGTGCGCGGCCTGGAGCGCGGCGGGCGAGGCGTAGGAGGGGCCCTTGCGTCCGACGACCATCTGGTAGACGTCGAAGTACGGCTTGGAGAAGGCGACGTCGGCGGTGCGCTCGGGCGTGATCGTGATGGCGGACGCCACGACGTCGCAGCGCTCGGCGGTGAGCGCCGACCCGGACTCCATCGGGGCGTACTGCGTCTCCCGCACCTTCAGCGGGACGCCGAGCCGCTTGCCGACCAGGGCCATCAGGTCGATGTCGAAGCCGGTGAACCGGCCGTCCCGGCGCTCCTCGAAGGGCGGGTTCGGGCCGTGCGTGCAGACGGTGAGCCTCGTCCGGTCGACCAGGGCCACGCCCTTCACCTCGCCCTGCCGCACGCCGCACCCGGCGGCGAGGGACGCCGCGGCCACCGCGGCGAGCACCGCCGAGGCGGCCTGCGGGACTCGGGAGAGGGGACGTCGGAACACGCTCTGCTCCTTGCGCACAGGGGATCTGGCACGACTATCCCACGGCCGCGGCGCGGCCCCGGACATCCCCGGGCGGCCCGTCCCGTTTCCCGAAAATTGACGTGGCGGTCGGCCGGCCGCGGCGCCGCCGATCACTAGCGTGGAGCGGGTCGTGGACGTCTCAACGCTGCTCTCGCTGACCGACCGGGTGGACTCGCTGGCCGCCCCGTCCACCATGCATCCGGGCGCGTGGCCGCTCGCCGGGCGGCAGGACGACTGGACCCGCGCGCACGGCCTGGTGCTCGGCGACCCGGACACCTCGCCGCTCGGCCGGGCCCGCTGCGACCGGCTCGCCGCGCGGCTGCTGCCGACCGCCGACCTCGACCGCGTCGAACTGCTCGCGCACTGGCTGACCTGGACGTTCGCGCTCGACGACACGCTCGACCGGCCGCCGCTCGCGGCGAGCGCGACCGCCGTCCGCGCGCTGTACGACGACCTGCTGGGCGCGGTCCGGCGCGGCGCGGCCCGGCCCGGCGCGCGCCCGCTGGAGAGCGCGCTCGGGGAGCTGTGGCGGCGGACGTCGGCGGGCATGAGCGCGGGGTGGCGGCGCCGGTTCCTGCTGCATCTGGAGTCGCACCGGACGGCCTGCGCCGGGGAGGCGGTGAACCGGCGCACCGGGCAGGTCCCGACGCCGGAGCGGTACCCGGCCGCGCGCCGGGCCGCGTGCGGGCCGCACCTGTTCGACGTGGTCGAGCCGGTGGTCGGGGTGGAGCTGCCGGCGCGGGTCCTGAACCTCCCGGCGTGGACGGCGCTCACCGAGGCCACCGCCGACACGCTGGCCTGGTGCAACGACCTGGCGTCCTTCCGCCGCGAGCGGGCGGGCGGCGACGTGCACGACCTCGTCGCGGTGCTCGCCGCCGCCGACGGGGTCGGGGAGGAGCAGGCCGCGCACCGGGTGATCGACCGGATCGCGCACCGCGCCGCCGGGCTCGCCACCGCGGCGCGGACGCTGGCGGACACGCTGGACCGGCTCGCCGCGCCCGAGGCGGAGCGGGCCGCCGCCGCGCGGGTCGCGGCCGTGCTGCTCGCCGCGCCGCGCGCGCACCTGGACTGGCTGGTCGAG
>NZ_JBFAOF010000911.1:0-2859 GCF_040675125.1 Spirillospora sp. NPDC049652
CGCCTCGATCGCGCCGAGCCGCTCGACCCGGCGCGCTCGAGCTGGCCGCGCGTCCGCTCCGCGATCCCGATCCGAAGCTCGTGCGCGGCGCGCTGCTGGACGGCCTGCGCGCGGAGGGCCCGGCGCTGCTCCGCTGGACCGACGCGGCGAACGCGCTGCGCGAGCGGCTCGCCTTCCTCCACCGCGAGCTGGGCGACCCCTGGCCCGCCGTGGACGACGCCGCGCTGACCGGGCATGCCGGGACGTGGATCGACGCGTCCCGGGCGCGCCGCCGCTCCGACCTGGCGAAGATCGACGTGGCCTCCGCGCTGCGCGGCCTGCTGCCCTGGGAGTGCGCCGCGCGGCTGGACGACTTCGCTCCCGAACGCGTCGAGGTGCCGTCCGGTTCGCGGGTGCGCGTGGACTACTCGGGGGAGCACCCGGTGCTCGCGGTCAAGCTGCAGGAGCTGTTCGGCTGGGAGGCCGCTCCCCGCATCGCGGGCGGCCGCGTCCCGCTCGTCGTGCACCTGCTGTCGCCCGCCGGGCGACCCGCCGCCGTGACGTCCGACCTGGCGTCGTTCTGGCGGGAGGGGTACCGGGCCGTCCGGGCGGAACTGCGCGGCCGCTACCCGCGCCATCCCTGGCCGGACGATCCGACGCGGGCGACCGCGACCCGCCGGGTCAATCCCCGCCGCTGAGAGGCCCCGCGCCGCGACCGTTCTCGCCGCGGGCCCGCGGGCTTCAGCGCGGGGGATCCGCCGAGGTGTAGGCGGGAAGCGGGAGACGCCGGCCGAGGAGGAAGGCTTCGAGGAGGCCGGTGTACGCGGCGGGCTGGTCGCCGGCGATGGCGTGGCCGGCGCCCCTGATCATGACGAGCGTCGAGTTCGGGAGGGTCCGGCGGTAGTCGTAGGTCGCCGTCCACTTCACGAAGTCGCATTCGCCGCGCATGATCAGCGCCGGTGTCCGGAGCCGCCGCAGCGCGGGACGCGGGTCCGGGACCCTGCGGAAGTCCTTGCTCGTGATCTGGTTGACGTAGAAGCCCTGCCGGTTCTGGTGCGGCGTCCTCGGCGTCGCGCCGGGGCACGAGGTGGTGTCCTTTCCGACCAGCGCCAGCTCGTGGAACCGCTCGTCCGCCTCGCGGTCGCCGAGCAGGGCGTGGGCGGCACGTGGGTTGACGCGCAGGAGGAGGACGGCGGCGAGCAGGCGCGGCGAGGACGTCAGCTCGTCGTAGCGCTTCTTCTGCGACGGTGTGAGCCGGCTCCACGGGTCGCCGTCGCCGTCCGGCAGGGCGGGCAGCCACAGGCCGCCGGGAGCGGTGAACACGACCTTGGCGACGTGCTCGGGATGAGCCGCGAGGTACTGCGCGGCGAGGGAGCCGCCCCAGGACTGCCCGACAACGATGATCTTGTCCGCGCCGAGGGCGGTGCGGATCGCGTCCAGGTCGGCGACGTGGCGTGCCACCGTGTAGCCGGTGACGTCGGACAGCCTGGTAGACCGCCCCGCGCCGAGCTGGTCGTAGGCGTACACGTCGAAGCCGTCGGCGGCGAGCGCGGCCCCCGCCACCGGGATCCCCTCGCCGGGCGTGCCGGGGCCGCCGTGGAGGAACACCACGGGCGTCGGCCTGGGCTTGCCGGAGGCCGGGGCGTGGACGTAGGCGATCCGGGAGCCGGTAGGCAGGTTCCAGAACCGGACGCCGGCGGGAGGCGCGGCGTTCGCCGGGACGGGACCGGGGTGGAAGACGGTGGCCGAGGCGACCGCGGCCATGGCGGCGGCGAGACCGGCGCTGAGGAGCAGGGCGGCTCCTCGCCTGCGGCGCACTCCGATCAGGGTGAACGCCGGGAGGCCGAGCAGGAGGCCGGCGCCGGCCACGACCAGCAGGCCGACGGCGGCGAGGAGCGGGATCTCGGCGGTGACGGCCGCGAGGCCGGCGAAACCGGCGACGCCCGCGAGCGGGGCCACCACCACGGCGGCGATGAGCAGGAGGACGCCGGAGGTCCGACGCAGGACGGTACGTGACATACGGGTCACGCTAGAAACGGGAAGAGCCCGAATCCCGGCACCTCAGAGCCAACTTCACGAGGCCGGAACCCCGCCGGACGGCGGGCCCCACCCCGCCGTCCGGCGGGGGCGAGCACTTCCGGAGCTACGTGACGCGGCGGGGCCGTCGCGTCAGCGGATGCCGGGACGGATGAGGCCGCTCTCGTACGCGAAGATCGTCGCCTGGACCCGGTCGCGGACGTCGAGCTTGCCGAGCACCGCCGCGACGTGGTCCTTCACCGTCGCCGGGCTGATGCCGAGCTCGGCGGCCACCTCCACGTTGGTCAGGCCGCGCGCCACCCGGCGGAGCACCTCCGTCTCGCGGGGGGTGAGCGCGGCGAGCCGTTCGGCCTCGGCCGGGCCGGGACCGCCGGCGAACCGGCCGATCAGCCGTCCGGTCACGGCCGGGTCGAGCAGCGCGTCGCCGCGCGCCGCGAGCCGCACCGCGTCGATCACCCGCTCCGGGTCGGCGTCCTTCAGCAGGAACCCCGCCGCGCCCGCGCGCAGGGCGGCGAACACGTACTCGTCCAGGTCGAACGTCGTCAGCACGACCACCCGGGTCGAGGGGACCTCGGCGGTGATCCGGGTGGTGGCGGCGAGCCCGCCCGCGCCGGGCATGCGGATGTCCATGAGCGCGACGTCGGGGCGGAGGGAGGCGGCGAGGGCCACGGCAGTCTCGCTGTCGCCCGCCTGGCCGACCACGGTCATGTCGGGTTCGGCGCCGACCATGGCCGCGATCCCCGCGCGCACCACGGCCTGGTCGTCGGCGACCACCACGCGGATCATGACGCCACCGTAACGGTCACGGACGGCCGGCCCGCACGCGTCGTCCCGGCCGGCCGG
>NZ_JBFAOF010000912.1:0-2857 GCF_040675125.1 Spirillospora sp. NPDC049652
GACGTGGACCTGCCGTGGCGGGTCGCGGACCTGTCCGCCCTCGCCCCGGACGACGCCGCCGAGCGGGTCCGCGACCTGGCGGCCGGCGAACGCGCGCGGCGCTTCGACCTGACCGCGCCGCCGCTGCTGCGGCTGCTGCTGATCAGGCTGGCGGAGGACCGGCACCACCTCGTCCTCACCACCCACCACATCATCCTGGACGGCTGGTCGCTGCCGGTGCTGCTGCGCGAGCTCGCCGAGCTCTACCGGGCGGGCGGCGACGCGTCCGGCCTGCCGCCCGTCACCTCCTACCGCGAGTACCTGCGCTGGCTCGCCCGCCAGGACCGCGACGCCGCCGGACGGGCCTGGGCCGAGGCGCTGGCGGGGACCGACGAGCCGACCCTCGTCGCGCCGTCCCTGCGGGACGCCGCGCCCGTCCTGCCCCGCACCGTCCGCGGCACCGTGGACAGGGACCGCACCGCCGCGCTGCGCGACCTCGCCCGCGCCCGGGGGCTCACCCCCAACACCGTGGTGCAGGCGCTGTGGGCGATGCTGGTCGGCCGCCTGTCCGGCCGCGACGACGTGGTGTTCGGCGCGACCGTCGCCGGACGGCCGATGGAGCTGCCCGGCGTCGAGCACACGCTCGGCCTGTTCGTGAACACCGTCCCGGTGCGGGTCCGGCTCAGCCCCGCGCTGCCCTTCGCGAGCCTGCTGGACGACCTCCAGCGGCGGCAGTCGGCGCTGCTCGACCACCAGCACCTGGGACTCGCCGAGATCCAGCGCATCGCCGGACCGGGAGCGGGCTTCGACGCCCTGCTCGCCTACGAGAGCTACCCGCGCGCCAAGGACGGCCCGCCGCGCTTCGGCGGCCTCGCGATCACCCGCGCGGTGAGCGATGACGCCTCCCACTATCCGCTCACCCTGGTCGTCAACCCGCACGACGAGCTCGACCTGCAGCTCACCTACCGGCCCGACGCGTTCGGCGAGGACGCCGCCGCCGGGCTGCTGGACCGGTTCGGCCGTATGTTGGACCAGGTTGTCGCGGACCCCGACGTGCGGCTGTGCGACCTGGAGGTACTGCGGCCCGAAGAACGGCCCGCCGTCCCGGCCGCCGTCCCAGCGCGGCCAGCCGCAGACGTCTCCCTGGTCGACCTGTTCGAAGCGCACGCCACCCGCACCCCCCACGCCCCGGCGGTGGTGTGGGGCGCGACCCGCTGGACGTACGCCGAACTCGACGCAAGGGCCAACCGGATCGCCCGCACGCTGCGCGACCGGGGCGTCGGTCATGAGGACCTGGTCGGCGTCCGGCTGGAACGGTCGGCCGACCTGGTCGCGGCGCTGCTCGGCGTGCTGAAGGCCGGGGCCGCCTACGTGCCCGTCGACCCGTCCTATCCGGCCGAGCGGATCGCGTTCCTGCTGGACGACGCCGGCCCTGCCGTCGTCGTGGACGAGGAGTTCCTGCGTGTCCTGAGCGCGGACGAGACCCGCGTCGATGTGCGGGGGCACCCACTGCAGGCCGCTTACGTGATCTATACGTCGGGTTCGACGGGTCGGCCCAAGGGCGTGGTGGTGCCGCATGCGAACGTGGTGCGTCTGCTGGAGTCTGCTCAGGCGCGTTTCGATTTCGGGGCCGACGACGCGTGGGCGCTGTTCCATTCGTTCGCGTTCGACTTCTCGGTCTGGGAGCTGTGGGGAGCGCTGGGCTTCGGCGGACGCCTGATCGTGGTTCCGTGGGAGGTCTCGCGGTCACCACGGGAACTGGTCGATCTCCTGACCGCCGAGCGCGTCACGGTCCTGAACCAGACCCCGTCGGCGTTCTACCAGTTGATGGACGTCGAGGGCCTGCCGGACGTGGGCCTGCGCTGGGTCGTGTTCGGCGGCGAGGCCCTGGACGTGTCCCGCCTGGCGGGCTGGTTCGCGCGCTGCCCGGACACCGCTCTCGTGAACATGTTCGGCATCACCGAGACGACCGTCCACGTCACCTGGAGCCTCCTGGACGAGCAGGTGTGCGCGTCGGGCCCGGCAAGCGTCATCGGCTCGGCCCTCCCCGGCTACCGGGTGTATGTGCTGGACGCCTGGTTGCGTCCGGTGCCGCCCGGCGTCGTGGGGGAGGTGTACGTCGCCGGGACGGGCGTCGCCCGCGGCTACCTTGACCGTGCCGGGCTGTCGGCGGGTCGCTTCGTGGCCGACATCTACGGCACCGGTTCCCGGATGTACCGGTCGGGAGACCTCGCGCGGACGCGCCCGGACGGCTCCCTGGAGTACCTAGGCCGGGCCGACGCGCAGGTGCAGTTACGCGGCTTCCGGATCGAACTCGGCGAGATCGAGACGGTGCTGGTCGGGCACCCCGGCGTCCGCCAGGTCGCGGTGGCCGTGCGCGAGGACCGGCCCGGCACGCAACGCCTGGTCGCGTACCTGGTCGGTGATGCCGACCCGTCGGCGGTGCGTGCGCACGCGGCCGAACGGTTGCCCGAGCACATGGTCCCGGCGGCGCTCGTGACGTTGGACGCGTTGCCGATGACCGTGAACGGCAAGCTCGACCGCGCCGCGCTGCCCGCCCCCGAGCTCTCCGGCCCCGGCCGTGGCCGCCTTCCGGGAACACCTGCCGAAGAGGTCGTCTGCGGGCTGTTCGCCGAGGTGCTGGGCCTGGAGACGGTCGGCGCGGACGACTCGTTCTTCGAGGTCGGCGGCGATTCGCTGCTGGCGATGCGGCTGATCGCCCGCCTCCGGGCCGTGCTGGACGCCGAGGTGGGGATCCGCGAGCTGTTCGCGGCGCCGACCGTCGCGGGCATCGCCCGCCTGGTCGGGAGAGAGCGGGGCGCCGCGGCGGTGCCGCTGACGGCCCGGGAGCGGCCCGACCGGATCCCGCTGTATCGCC
>NZ_JBFAOF010000913.1:0-2855 GCF_040675125.1 Spirillospora sp. NPDC049652
GTCTTGCCGATGCCCGGCGGGCCGCTCAGGACGGCCGCGCCGCAGGGGCCGTCCGGATCCGGCCGGAAGCGGTCGAGTTCCCCGATCGTGTCGGTCCGGTTCACCAGCGTCCCGGGCGCGGGAAGCTGGCGCGGCCGGGGCGGTTCGGGCCCGGAAGCGCGCACGTTGATGGCACCTGTGAACGTGCCAGCCTGGATCACCGCACCGGCGACGTCCCCGGTGAACTCGTTCACGGGACGCTCCGGCGGATCGGCGCCATCCTCGCTCATCCCTCGGAGGTTCACCCGCTCTTGACCGGCTGTCAACCGGCGCGGGAACTTCGGGCCCCGGAGACGCGGACGAGCCCGCCCCGGTGACCGGGGCGGGCTCGTTCAGCGGAACCGGGATCAGTGCGCGGGGACGGTGTCGACCGCCGTCTCCTCCGCCCCGCTGCCCTTGGCGGCCGGTCCGGAGCCGCGCAGCGGGACCTCCTTGATGAACCAGGCGGCGACGAAGGCCAGCGCCGCGAGGACCGCGCCGCCGATCGCCACACCGTGCAGGCCGCTGGTGACGCCCGCCTCGAACGCGTTGCGGATCGGGGCCGGAAGCGTCTTCAGCATCTCGGGCGTGATGTGCGCCCCGCCGGAGGCGATCTTGTGGCCCGCCTGCTCACCGAGCCTGCCGGAGACGACGCTCTCCAGCCGGTGGGTGTAGATGGACCCGAGCAGGGCGACGCCCAGGGAGCCGCCGATCGTCCGGAACAGCGTCACCGCGCCGCTCGCCGCGCCCATGTCCCGCAGCTCCACGCTGTTCTGCGTGACCAGCATGCTGATCTGCATGATGAAGCCCATGCCGAGGCCGACGCCCAGGGTCATGAAGGAGCTCATCGCGGTCGAGGTGTCGACGGTCAGCATCAGCAGCACGAGCATCCCGCCGGTGAGCACCGCGCCGCCGATGATCGGGTACATCCGGTAGCGGCCGTTGCGGGTGATGAGCTGGCCGGTGGTCAGCATCACCACGAGCATGCCGAACATCAGCGGGAGCAGCAGCAGGCCGCTGTTGGTCGGGGACGCGCCCTGGACGTTCTGCATGTACTGCGGCAGGAAGTTGACCGCGCCGAACATCGCGCCGCCGACCAGGAAGCTGAGGATCTGCGCGGCGGTGAAGTTGCGGCTGCGGAACAGGCGCATCGGCAGGATCGGCTCGGGGACGCGGTTCTCGGCGAACACGAACGCGACCAGGGAGGCGACGCCGGCGACGCCGAGGCCGATGATCTGCGCGGAGGCCCACGGGTACTCGGTGCCGCCCCAGCTCGCGACCAGGGTGACGCACACGACGCCGACGGTCAGCAGGGTCGCGCCGATGAAGTCGATCTTCGCCTTGAGGCGGCGCGAGTGCAGGTGCATGCCGAACCCGGTGACCAGCAGCGCGACCGCGCCGATCGGGACGTTCACGTAGAACGCCCAGCGCCAGCTCAGGTGGTCGGTCAGGAAGCCGCCGAGCAGCGGGCCGCCGACGAACGCGACCGGCATCATGCCGCCGATCATCGCCTGGAACTTGCCGCGCTCGCGCGGCGGGACCAGGTCGCCGATGATCGCCATGGCGCCGACCATCAGGCCGCCCGCGCCGAGGCCCTGCAGCGCGCGGAACCCGATCAGCTCGTTCATGTTCTGCGACAGGCCGGACAGCATCGACCCGACCAGGAAGATGACGATCGACGACATGAACATGCCCTTGCGGCCGTACAGGTCGCCGAGCTTGCCCCAGATCGGGGTCGCGGCCGCGGCGGCCAGCGCGTAGGCGGTGACGACCCACGCCAGGTGGGCGAGACCGCCCAGGTCACCCACGATGGTCGGCAGCGCGGTGCCGACGATCAGGTTGTCGAGCATCGCCAGGAACATGCCGAGCATGAGCCCGAAGATGCCGATGTAGATCTGGCGCTGGCTGTTGGCGTCGCTCCCCGCCGCCGGGGCCTGGCCCGGTCCGCCCGCGGCGGGCGGCGCGGCCTGCCCGTTTCCTGCCTGCGACATCGCTAGTCTCCCCTGGAGGACGGGTTTTCACTTACTTGCCGTCCGGCTAGTTTCCTTACCTGACGTACGGTAAGCTCCTAACTAGCCGGTCGTCAAGTAAGTATGAGGGGCATGGGAGTGATTATGGGCGGACGACGGGGCGACACCCGGGAGCAGATCCGCAGGGTCGCGCTGGAGCTGTTCGCCGAGCAGGGCTATGAGAAGACCTCGCTCCGGGAGATCGCCGAGCGGCTCGGCGTCACCAAGGCCGCCCTCTACTACCACTTCAAGACCAAAGAGGACATCATCGCCAGCCTCTTCGAGGAGTTCGGCGAGAAGGTGGACGAGCTGGTCGCCTGGGCCGGCACCGAGCCGATGACCCGCGAGCACCGGGTGGCCGTCCTCGAACGCTACGCCGACCTGCTCCGCGGGCCCGCCGGCGACCTCATGCGCTTCATGTCCCAGAACCAGCAGGAGATCCGCGACCTCAAGCCGGGCGAAGGGGCCCGCGCCCGCTTCCGCGCCCTCGCGCGCGTCCTCGCCGACGACCGCGACCCCGCGGTCGACCAGCTCCGCGCCCGGGTGTCGATCATGGCCCTGCACACCAGCGTGTTCCTGACCAACGACATGGACATCTCCGACGACGAGCGGCACGAGGCCGCCCTGGAGATCGCCATGGAGCTGATCGGCGGGACCGAGGACAAGCCGCGGTCCGCGGACTGAGCCCCCTCGCCGCGCCGGAGATCCGGCACGCGCCAACACTTACGTGATTGCGCAATTCTTAATACAATGGCCCGGTTCGTCTCGGCGGCGTGCCGTGGACACCGGCCCCGTCCCCCGGCGTCCGCGCCACCCGCCGTCCCGTCC
>NZ_JBFAOF010000914.1:0-2851 GCF_040675125.1 Spirillospora sp. NPDC049652
ATGCCCGCGAGGATCGCGGCGCGGAACCGGTCGCGGGCGGCGGCGTCCTCGGCGGCGTCGCGGGACAGGACCGCGACGCTCGCGCGGCGGCCTTCGTCGTCCACGGCCAGGTACACGATCCCGGCCGCGTTCTCGGTGAGCCGGGCCGTCAACCGGAACGGCCCCAACCGGACAGGGTCCCCGGAGGGCATCGGCCGCGACATGCCCGTCAGCCTAACAACCCGGGCCCGGCCCGGGACCCGCCCGCCCGCCGTCTCCGCCTGTCCCGACCGGTGGGGGCGCGGGGTGGGCCGGGTCCGCCGCGGGGTGTCCGCGCGGCGCGCGCGGCCGGGGTGGCGGGGCCGGGGTGGCGGGGCGGGGGTGGGTGGTCCGCGCCACACGCTGGGGAGTGATCGCGTAAGGTCGGAAAAAGGGGCCGCACCGCCACGGGGCGTCCTCTGCTGCCGTCGCCCGCCGGGACGCGCGGCCGCCGCCCGCCTGGGGCGGTGTCGCCGCGGTCCCGGCCGCGGCTGCTCCGCCGTCCGATGCCGTCCACCCAGTGAGGGACCCGCAGATGACCGTCGCCGCCCACGACGTCGACCAGGCCGCCGCGCTGCTCCAGCGGACGGTCGCGGAGGTCAAGAAGGTCATCGTGGGGCAGGAGCACATGGTCGAGCGGATGGTCGTGGCGCTGCTGGCGCGCGGCCACTGCCTGATCGAGGGTGTGCCCGGTGTCGCCAAGACGCTGGCGGTGGGGACGCTGGCGCGGGTGGTGGGCGGGACGTTCGCGCGGTTGCAGTTCACTCCGGACCTGGTGCCGTCCGACATCGTCGGGACCCGGATCTACCATCCGTCGACCGAGCAGTTCGATGTGGAGCTCGGTCCGGTGTTCGTGAACTTCGTGCTGGCCGACGAGATCAACCGGGCGCCGGCGAAGGTGCAGTCGGCGCTGCTGGAGGTGATGGCCGAGCGGCAGGTGTCGCTGGGCGGGCACACCTACCGGCTGCCGGCGCCGTTCATCGTGCTGGCGACGCAGAACCCGATCGAGTCCGAGGGCGTGTACCCGCTGCCGGAGGCGCAGCGGGACCGGTTCCTGATGAAGATCGACGTGCGGTATCCGGGAGCGCACGAGGAGCTGCAGATCCTGCGGCGGATGAGCGTGGACCCGCCGGAGGCCGATCCGATCCTGACGCCCGAGCGGCTGATCGAGTTGCAGCGGGCCGCCGAGGAGGTGTCGGTGCACGAGCTGGTCGCCGACTACATCGTGCGGCTGGTGATGGCGACGCGGGAGCCGGAGCAGTACCGGCTGCCGGACCTGCGGCCGGTGATCGAGATCGGTGCGAGTCCGCGCGCGACGCTGGGTCTGGTCGGCGCGGCGCGGGCGCTGGCGCTGGTGAACGGCCGCGACTACGTGCTGCCCGATGATGTGCGGGCGGTCGCGCGGGATGTGATGTCGCACCGGATCGTGCTGTCGTTCGACGCCCTGGCCGACGGGGTGGACACCGGTGAGGTGGTGGAGCAGATCCTCGCGGCGGTGCCGCCGCCGCGGGTGGTGTGGAACCAGGGGTCTCCGGCCGGGGCCGGCCAGGTGACGGCCTGATGGCTCCCGCCGCCGGCGCGTCCGGGCCGCCGCCCGACCCGGATGCCCCGCACGTCCCCGAACGCCCCACCGGCCCTGCCGGACCTGCGGGTCCTGTGGGGGGCGACGGTTCGGTCCCGCCGGCCGGGCCTGCCGGAGCGGCGTCTCCAGCCGGGGCCCCGGGGGGTGCGGGTTTTCCTGGGGGTCCGGGGGACGCGTGGGGGCGGCGGCCGGGGTTCGCGCCGCCGGCCGCGCCCGTCCCCGACCGGTCGGGGACGCGTGACTCGCGGCTGGCCGAGCTGGTGCCCGAGCGGACGCTGCGGCGGCTGGAGCTGTCGGTGACGCGCCGGCTGGACGGGCTGCTGAACGGCGAGCACCTGGGCCTGCTCCCGGGGCCGGGCACCGAGGTCGCCGAGGCGCGCCTGTACCAGCCGGGTGAGGACGACGTGCGGCACATGGACTGGGCGGTGACCGCGCGCACCACCATCCCGCACGTGCGGGACCTGATCGCCGACCACGAGCTGGAGGTGTGGGCGCTGGCCGACCTCACGCCCAGCATGGGGTTCGGGACGGGCCGGATGGTCAAGCGTGACCTGGCGGTGGCGGCGCTGGCCGCGGTGGGGTTCCTGACCGTCCGGCTGGGTGACCGGGTCGGCGCGTACCTGCTGGACCGGGACCGGCTGCGGCGTCGTCCGGCGCGCACGGGCAAGGCCGCGCTGTACGCGCTGCTGCAGGATGTGCTGGACACCGATCCGCATCGTCCGGAGGCCGCGCGGCCCGGCGGGACGCTCGGTGTCCCGACGCCCGCCGCGATGCCCGAGAACCTGGGCGGCTCCGGCGCCGGCGGCGTGGGCGCCGGTGGGGTGCGGCCGGATCTGGCGGCGGGCATCGAGGCGCTGCATCGCGGGCAGACCCGCCGCGGCCTGCGCGTGGTCATCTCCGACTTCCTCCCCGACGCCGAACCCGAACCCGCCCCGGCCAGGAGCTGGTGGCGTGGCGCCCGTCCCTCCGTTGAGGAGCGGCCACGGGACGGGGGCCCGGGTGGGGAGGAGTTGCCGTGGGAGCGGCCGCTGCGGCGGCTCGCGGCGCGGCACCAGGTCCTCGCCGTGGAGATCATCGACCCGCGTGAGCTGGACCTGCCCGACATCGGCCCGGTCGCGCTGACCGATCCGGAGACGGGCGCCACCCACGAGATCCACCTGTCCCGCAAGGTCCGCGAGCGGTACGCGGCGGCGGCGAATCGTCCTGCTCCTGACCGGCACCTTCCTGACGCTGTTCTTCCATCCCGGGGAC
>NZ_JBFAOF010000915.1:0-2850 GCF_040675125.1 Spirillospora sp. NPDC049652
GCGCCGCCACCGACGTCACCGGGTTCGGGCTGCTCGGCCACCTGCACCGGATGCTGCGCGCGAGCGGGCTGGCCGCCGAGGTCCGCGCCGACGCCGTCCCGCTGCTGCCGGGCGCTCTCGCCCTGGCCGCCGCCGGTCTCGTCCCGGGCGGGACGAACGCCAACATGTCGCATCTGGCCGACTTCGTCACCGTCGCCGCCGGGGTGCCGCGCGAGGTGGCCGTCCTGCTGCACGACGCGCAGACCTCCGGCGGGCTCCTCCTCGCCGTCCCGGGCGACCCGACAAGCCTCCTCGCCGAGCTGCGCGGGCACGGCCTGCCCGCCGCGCTCGTCGGCCAGGTGACCGACGGCGAGCCGGGCCGGATCGCGGTCGTCTAGCTACGGGCCTCCCTTGCGTGCCTGCCGGGAGCGCGGGGAAGGAAGACCGGTGAGCGGCCGTGAGCGAGTGTCCAGGAGGAGGGGGCGGCGATGGCGAAGGTGGGGGAGGAACGCGGGCATCCGCTGTTCGCCCGTTACTATGCCCGGCTGATCCCCCTGCTGGAGGAGAAGCTCACGACCGCGCGCGCCGAACTGCTCAAAGGGGTCCGCGGCGAGGTCATCGAGGTCGGCGCCGGGACCGGATCGACCTTTCCGTACTACCCGCCCGAGGTCGAGCGCCTCCTGGCGGTGGAGCCGGAGGGCCGCCTGCGGGAGGTCGCCAGGGACGCCGCCGCGCGCTCGTCCCTGCCCATCGAGATCGTGGCCGGGACCGCCGGAAGGCTTCCCGTCGCGGACGCCTCGTTCGACGTGGCCGTGGTGTCGCTGGTGCTGTGCACCGTTCCCGACCAGGCCGCCGCGCTCGCCGAACTGCGCCGCGCGCTGAGGCCGCGCGGCGAGCTGCGGTTCTTCGAGCACGTCCGCGCCGGGACACCCGGACGGCGGCGCGTGCAGAGCGTCCTCGACGCCACGGTCTGGCCCCGGTTCGTCGGCGGCTGCCGGGTCGGCCGCGACACGGTCGCCGCCATCCGCGCCGCCGGGTTCGAGATGGAACGGCTCGACCACCTGGACCGCGCCGACACGGGCCTCTCCTTCCCCGCCGCCCCGCAGGTGCTCGGCACCGCCCGCCGCCCGGCCTGACCCGCCGCCTCCGTCCCCGCCCTCCGCGCGGCTCGGTGGTCGGCTCGTGGTCACCCGCGCGGCTCGGCGCCGAGGTAGGTCAGGACGGCGCGGACGCGGCGGTGGTCGTCCTCGTCCGGAGGCAGCCGCAGCTTCGCGAGGATGGCGCGGACGTGCTTGGCGACCGCCGCGTCGCCGACCGCGAGCGCGCGGGCGATCGCCGCGTTCGACCGGCCCTCCGCCATCAGCCCGAGCACCTCGCGCTCCCGCGCCGTGAGTGCCGCCAGCGGGTCGCGGCGGCGCAGCAGCAGACGGCGGACGACCTCCGGGTCCACGGCGGTGCCGCCCGCCGCGACCCGCTCCACCGCCTCGGCGAACTCCTCGATGTCGCCGAGGCGGTCCTTCAGCAGGTAGCCGACGCCCGCGCCGCCTTGCGAGGTCAGCAGCTCGGCCGCCGAGTCCCGCTCGACGTACTGGCTCAGCACGAGCACCGGCAGCCCCGGACGGGCCGCGCGCAGCTCCAGCGCGGCCCGCAGCCCCTCGTCGGAGAAGCCCGGCGGCATCCGGACGTCGGTGACCACCAGGTCCGGGTCGTGTTCGGCCACGGCCGCGACCAGCGTTGGCGCGTCGCTCACCGCCGCGACGGCGCGGTGCCCGAACCGGCGGAACAGTCCGGGCAGCCCCTCGCGCAGCAGGAGGCCGTCCTCGGCCAGGACGATCCGGAGTGGTCGGTCGGCGCACACGGAAGCTCCACGCGAAGCACGGTCGGTCCCTGGGGCGGGCTGGTCAGCGACAGCCTGCCATCGACGGCCGCGACCCGCGCGGCCAGGCCCGCCAGGCCCGTCCCGGCCGACGGGTCCGCGCCGCCTTCGCCGTCGTCCTCCACCTCCACCACGAGCACGCCCGGCTCGACGCCGCCCCGGACCGTCGCCCGCTCGGCCCGGCTGTGCTTGGCGACGTTGGCGAGCGCCTCGCTGACCACGAAGTACGCGGTGCTCTCCAGGGCGGGCGGCAGCCGTCCGGGCAGGTCCAGGTCCACCTGGACGGGCACCGGCGAGCAGTCCGCGGCGTCCTCGACGGCGGCGAGCAGGCCGCGGTCGCTGAGCACGCCGGGGTGGACGCCCCGGATCAGCTTCCGCAGCTCGTCCAGGACGAGCCGGGACTCGTGGTGCGCCTTGTCCACCAGCGCGGACGCCTCGTCGCCGGTGCTGATCCGGGCCAGGCCGAGCGTCATGGTCAGCGCGACGAGCCGCTGCTGCGCCCCGTCGTGCAGGTCGCGTTCGATGCGCCGCCGCTCCACCTCGAACGCGTCGACGAGCTCCGACCGGGACCGCGTCACCTCCGCCAGCCGCCGCCCCAGCTCCCCCTCGCGGGTCGTGAGCAGGGCCCGCGCCAGCGCGGCGCGAGCGGCGGCGGCCGCGGTCAGGGCGTACCCGGCGACGGGCACCAGCAGCAGGCCCACGGGCACCAGCGCCCAGGCCTGTGCGGGACTGCTCACCGAGACCAGCTTCAGCACCTGGATCCGGTCGTCGCCGGGATCGGCGAACGACTGCGCGTACGGGGCCGAGAGCAGGGCGCACGGGAAGACCAGCCCCATGACCAGCACCGACAGGTCGAACACCCAGAGGACGGCCGTCAGCAGCAGCGCGTAGGCGAGTTCCCGCCAGGTGGCCTGCTCCCGGTAGCGGAACAGCGCCCACGGCCACGCCCCAGGACGCGGCGGCCGCCCGTGCCCGCTCCGCGCCGGCCGCCGGTC
>NZ_JBFAOF010000916.1:0-2845 GCF_040675125.1 Spirillospora sp. NPDC049652
GACCCCGAGTCCGAGCGCGAGGACGGTGGCGGCCGCGAGCGTCACGCGGCGGCGCTGGGGGTCCTTGGCCAAGGCCGGTGTTCTCCTCTTCGTGTGCCGCCTACCGGGTTAGCTGACGGGTTCGGGCCAGGAGTCGCCCTACGCCGCACGGCACGGCGCCGTCCCGGTTGAGGACGCCCGTGACGTGCGCCGATTCACCCCGGGAGTGTGGGTCCCCGGTTCCCTCGCGGGATTCGGCGGTCCGGTCGCAGCCCCTTGGACGGGGCTTCGGCACGGCCGGATCTGCGGGGAAGACTACAAAGGAAGTTCAAAAATGGCCAAACAGTCACGCAAAGTGTCGTATTGGTAGCGGTTGGTGCCTGTGGGGCGTGGGGTGCCGGTGCTGCCCGTGGGGCTGGAGGGGCGTCGTTTCCGGGCTTCTCGCGCCCATGAACGGCCAGGCTCCTTTGTGGGCCGAGTAAACTGTTGTGGTCGCACGTCTGCGGCCGAACCCGACCTCTCACCCAAGGCGAAACCGCATGCCCTTCTCCACGCGCGACGACCTCCGGAACGTCGCCATTGTCGCCCACGTCGACCACGGCAAGACCACGCTGGTCGACGCCATGCTCTGGCAGTCAGGCGCGTTCCGCGAGAACCAGGACGTGGACGACCGCGTCATGGACTCCAACGACCTGGAGCGTGAGAAGGGCATCACGATCCTGGCCAAGAACACCGCGGTCCGGCACGCCGGGATGACGATCAACATCATCGACACCCCCGGCCACGCCGACTTCGGCGGCGAGGTCGAGCGCGGCCTGTCCATGGTCGACGGCGTCGTCCTGCTGGTGGACGCCAGCGAGGGCCCGCTGCCGCAGACCCGGTTCGTGCTGCGCAAGGCCCTGGAGGCCAAGCTCCCGGTCATCCTGGTCGTGAACAAGACCGACCGGCCGGACGCCCGCATCGACGAGGTCGTGGACGAGACCTACGAGCTGTTCATGGACCTCGACGCCGCCGAGGACCAGATCGACTTCCCGATCGTCTACGCCTCCGGCCGCGCCGGCCGCGCCTCGCTGGCCAAGCCGGGCGACGGCGAGCTCCCCGACAGCGAGGACCTCGAGCCGCTGTTCACGGTCATCAAGGAGACCATCCCCGCGCCGTCCTACGACGTCGCCGCCCCGCTCCAGGCGCACGTCACCAACCTGGACGCCTCCAGCTACCTCGGCCGGATCGCGCTGTGCCGCGTGCACAACGGCGTGATCAGGAAGGGCCAGCAGGTCGCGTGGTGCCGGCACGACGGCAGCGTCGAGCGGGTCAAGATCACCGAGCTGCTGATGACCGAGGCGCTCACCCGCAAGCCCGCCGAGGAGGCCGGGCCGGGCGACATCATCGCGATCGCCGGCATCCCGGAGATCATGATCGGCGACACCATCGCCGACCCCGAGGACCCGCGCCCGCTGCCGCTGATCACGGTGGACGAGCCCGCGATCTCGATGACCCTCGGCACCAACACCTCGCCGCTGGCCGGCCGGGAGAAGGGCACCAAGGTCACCGCCCGCCTGGTCAAGGACCGCCTCGACCGCGAGCTGGTCGGCAACGTGTCGCTGAAGGTGCTGCCGACCGAGCGTCCGGACGCCTGGGAGGTGCAGGGCCGGGGTGAGCTCGCGCTCGCCATCCTGGTCGAGAACATGCGCCGCGAGGGCTACGAGCTGACCGTCGGCAAGCCGCAGGTGGTGGCCAAGGAGATCGACGGCAAGAAGCACGAGCCGGTCGAGCGCCTCACCATCGACATCCCCGAGGACCACCTCGGCGCGGTCACCCAGCTCATGGCCGTCCGCAAGGGCCGCATGGAGCACATGACCAACCACGGCACCGGCTGGATCCGGATGGAGTTCCTGGTCCCGGCCCGCGGCCTGATCGGGTTCCGCACCGAGTTCATGACCGAGACCCGCGGCACCGGCATGGCGCACCACGTCTTCGAGGGCTACGAGCCCTGGTTCGGCGACCTGCGCACCCGCCCGAGCGGCTCGCTGGTCTCCGACCGCGCGGGCGCGGCGACCGGCTACGCCATCCTGAACCTGCAGGAGCGCGGCACCTTCTTCGTCGGCCCGACCACCGAGGTGTACGAGGGCATGATCGTCGGCGAGAACTCGCGCGCCGACGACATGGACGTCAACATCACCAAGGAGAAGCAGAAGACCAACGTCCGCTCCTCCACGGCCGAGACGACCGAGACGCTGACCCCGCCGCGGATCCTCACCCTCGAGGAGAGCCTGGAGTTCATCCGGGACGACGAGTGCGTCGAGGTCACCCCGTCCTTCGTCCGGATCCGCAAGATCGTCCTGGACGCCAAGGAGCGCGAGCGCACCCGCGCCCGCGCCAAGCGCAACTCCGGCTGACGCCCCGGAACGCGAACGGCCCCCGCCTTCCCGGCGGGGGCCGTTTCGTTTTCCGCGCGCTCACCCGCCCCTCGCGTCACCGCTCGTCCGCGAGGGGCGGGGTCAGCCGACGCGGGTCCAGTCGGTGAAGGACGTCGCGGTGCCCGGGCCCGTCGCGCGCATCGTGTGGAGCCGCGCGTCGCCGCCGAACCCCAGGACCACCAGACGGCCGTCCGCGTCGTAGGCGAGGGCGGGTGACCCCATGAGGTCCGCCCGGCGGGTGGACCACGCGTACGGGCCGTACGGGGCGTTCTGGACACCCAGGGCGAGCCCGCCGTCCGCCGTCCGCGCCGCGAGGACGGTCCGCCGTCCGCTGCCCGCCGCCGCGGTGCCCTCGAACGTCGCCGGCCCGCCGAGCGCTTCCGGGCGCATCGCGTTGTCGGCCTGCGTGACCGTCGCGGCCGCGCCGGCCGCCGGGTAGTAGATCCGCC
>NZ_JBFAOF010000917.1:0-2839 GCF_040675125.1 Spirillospora sp. NPDC049652
CCGACTCGGGGAAGACCGTGCGCAGGCTCTCGTGCCGGTCGGCCACGTCGCCGAGCGCCGCCTCCAGCGCGGCCACGTCCAGGTCGCCGGAGAGGCGGAGCACGAGCGGCATGTTGTAGGCGGTGCCGGTCCCCGCCTCCTCCAGCCGGTTGAGGAACCACATCCGCTGCTGGGCGTACGACAGCGGCACCGTCTCGGGGCGCGCCTGGACGGCGAGCGGCGGCCGCGCCTGCTCCTCGCCGCCGTCCACCCGGCGAGCCAGGTCGGCGACGGACGGCCGGTCGAACAGGTCGCGGACGCTGATCTCCGCCCGCAGCACCGCGCGGACGCGGGCGATCAACCGCATCGCGAGCAGCGAGTCGCCGCCGAGTTCGAAGAACGAGTCGTCCGCGCCGACCGTCTCCAGGGCCAGCACCTCGGCGAACAGGCCGCAGAGGACCTCCTCGGTGGCGGTCGCGGGGGCCCGGCCGCGGGCCAGGGCGGCGAAGTCCGGGGCGGGCAGCGCCGCCCGGTCCACCTTTCCGTTCACGGTCACCGGCAGTTCGTCCAGGAGGACGATGGCGGCGGGAACCATGTAGTCGGCCAGTTTCGCGGCCAGGTGCGCGCGGAGTTCCTCGGCGGTCGCCGCCGCCACGACGTACGCGACCAGCCGCTTGGTCCCCGGCTGGTCCTCGCGGGCGATGACGGTGGCGTTCGCGACCCGCTCGTGCGCGGCCAGGACGGCCTCGATCTCGGCCGGCTCGACGCGGAACCCGCGGACCTTCACCTGCTCGTCGGAGCGGCCGGCGAACTCCAGGACCCCGTCGCCCGTCCAGCGCACCAGGTCGCCGGTGCGGTACATGCGTCCGCCGGAGCCGAAGGGGCAGGCCACGAACCGCGCGGACGTCAGGCCCGCGCTTCCGGCGTATCCGCGCGCCACTCCGGCGCCGGCGACGTAGAGCTCGCCGAGCATCCCGGGCGGAACGGGGCGTAACGACTCGTCCAGGACGTAAACGCGGGCGTTGTCCATCGGACGGCCGATCGGGACCGGCCCGTCCACCTGCCGGGGATCGGTGAACGCGAGCTCGGTGGTGAACGCCGTGGTCTCGGTCGGCCCGTAGCTGGTGCGGACGGTCAGTTCGGGGTGGGCCTCCAGCAGCGTCCGCACCGCGATCGAGGAGACCACGTCGCCGCCGGTGGAGACCTCACGGACACCGGCGAACATCTCCGGAGCCTGCTCGGCGTAAGCGGCGAACAGCCCGGCCGTCGCGTGCACGTTCGTGACGCCGTGCTCGGCGATCAGCGCCGCCCGCTCCTGAACGTCCACTTCGCCCGGCGGGACGATCACCAGTTGGCCGCCCCGGAGCAGCGGCACCCAGATCTCGTAGGTGGAGGCGTCGAACGCGTGGTTGGCCTGGACCAGGACGCTCCGCACCACCTCCTCATCCCAGCAACCCGCCGCACAGAAGTCCGCGACGTTCGCGTGCGTGACCGCCACACCCTTCGGCACACCCGTCGAACCCGACGTGTAGATGACATACGCCAGTTGCTCGGGCGAGACCGCGACACCGACCGGGCTGTCATCCCGGCTCAACGACGCGAGGAACCCCTCGTCCACCACGAGCGCCGGGTGTGCGTCGGCGAGCATGAACTCGACGCGCTCCGCCGGATAGGACGGGTCGATCGGCAGATACGCCGCACCCGCCTTCACCACACCCAGCAGCACCGCGATCAACTCGGCCGAACGCTCCAGGCGGACCGCGACCAGATCCTCACGGCCCGCCCCGCGCTCGGCCAGCGTGCGCGCCACCCGGTTCGCCCGCGCGTCCAGCTCGGCGTATGTCCAGCGGACGTCGCCGAACACCACCGCGACCGCCTCCGGAGCACGCCGCGCCTGCTCGCCGAACAGTTCCGCCAGAGACCCGCCCGCCACCGGACGGGCAGTGTCGTTCCAGCGCTCGACCACCAGCTCACGCTCGCCGGGCGTCAGGACCTCCAGGTCGCCCACCCGCACGTCCGGGTCGGCCGCGACCTGCTCCAGCACGCGGGTGAACCGGCCCGCCAGTACCCGCGCCGACTCCTCGTCGAACAGATCGAGCGCGTAGAGGATCTCGCCGCCGATCCCGGCGGGCGATCCGTTCTCGTCGCGGTGTTCGCCCAGCGTCACCGACAGGTCGAACTTGGCGGCGGCCGTGGTGTCGTCCTCCTGGGCGAGGGGCCGGACGCGCAGGCCGGGCAGTTCCCAGGGCTGCCGGCCGCGCGCCAGGTTCTCCAGCGTGAGGGTCACCTGGAAGATCGGGTGCCGGGCGAGCGAGCGCTCCGGGTTCAGCTCCTCCACCAGCCGTTCGAACGGGAGGTCCTGGTGGGCGTAGGCGGCCAGGTCGGCCTCCTGGACGCGTGCCAGCAGTTCGGCGAAGGTCGGGTCGCCGCTCACGTCCGTCCGGAGGACGAGGGTGTTGACGAAGAACCCGGCGAGATCCTCCAGCGCCATGTCCGCCCGGCCCGCCATCGGCGTGCCGATCGGGATGTCGGCGCCCGCCCCGAGCCGGGAGAAGAGCGCCGCGAGGGCGGCCTGCGCGACCATGAACAGGGTGACCCCGCGCCGTTGCGCGACCTCCACGAGCCGGGCGTGCAGGTCGGGGCCCAGTTCCAGCGGGACCAGCCCGCCCCGGAACGACGCCTCGGCGGGACGCGGGCGGTCGGCCGGCAGCGCCAGCTCCTCCGGCGCTCCGGCCAGCGCCTCGCGCCAGTAGCCGAGCTGCGCCGAAATCAGGCTCTCCGGATCGGCGGGGTCGCCGAGGACGTCCCGCTGCCAGAGCGCGTAGTCGGCGTACTGCACCGGCAGCGGTGCCCAGTCCGG
>NZ_JBFAOF010000918.1:0-2833 GCF_040675125.1 Spirillospora sp. NPDC049652
GGCGGCGTTCCTGTACCTGCTCACCCCCGCGTTCGGCGGACTGACCATCGCCCGGCACGGGACCGTCGCCCAGCGCCGCGAGTTCCTGCCCGCCATCGCGTCCGGGGACCTGGAGACGTGCTTCGCGATCACCGAGCCGGACGCGGGCAGCAACGCGATCGGCATCTCGACGCGGGCACGGCTCGACGGCGACCACTACGTGGTGTCCGGGCAGAAGACCTGGATCTCCGGGCTGGAGCGCGCCGACCTCCTGGTCCTGGTCACCCGGACGGTCCCCGCCGCCGAGGCGGAGCCGCGCACGCACGGCTTCACCGTCCTGCTGGTGGACGTGAGGCGGGCGGTCGCGGACGGCACGCTCACCTACCGGCCGATCCCGAAGCTCGGCACCAACACGGTCGCGTCCAGCCTGGTGTACCTCGACGAGGTGCGGGTGCCGGTGGAGCGGGTCCTCGGCGCCCCGGACGAGGGGTTCGGCGTCCTGTGGGACATCCTCAACCCCGAGCGGATCCTCGCGGCGGCGAGCGGTGTCGGCTTCGGCTCGCTCGTGCTGCGCGTGGCCTGCGACTACGCGCGCGAGCGGGCGCCGTTCGGCCGTCCGATCGGGGCGAACCAGGCGGTCGCGTTCCCGCTCGCGCGGATCAAGGCGCAGGTCGAGCTGGCCCGGCTGATGACCTACAAGGCCGCCTGGCTGTGGGACGCGGGCCGGCCGTGCGGGTCGGAGGCCAACATCGCCAAGCTCACGGCGGCGGACGCCGCGTGGCAGGCCGCCGACCGCGCGTTCCAGACGCACGGCGGGATGGCGTACTCGCTGGAGTACCCGGTGGCCCGGTTCTTCCGGGACGCGCGCATCGCCAAGAACATCCCGGTCGCCGAGGAACTCGTCCTGGCGCACATCGCCCAGCACGAGCTCGGCCTCCCCCGCTCCTACTGACCGGCCACCCGCCGGCCTGGCCCCCGCCGTCGCGGGCCGCTCCGGGCCGCTCCGGGCCGCCCGCCGCACCGGCGTGTTAACGGCGGATTAGGTCTGGCCGTCCAGACCTGGACCGGGCGGGCCGGGGCGGCGAGGCTCCCTGCTACCGGCGCGTCCCCCGGCGCCGCGAAACAGGAGGTCAACGGTGTCCACTCCCACCCCGGCCCGCACACCGTGGCGGGCCGTGTTCGGCGGCTCGGTCGGCAATCTCGTCGAGTGGTACGACTGGTTCGTCTACGCCAGCTTCGCCACCTACTTCGCGTCGGCGTTCTTCCCCAAGGGCAACGCCACGGCACAGTTGCTGAACACGGCGGGCATCTTCGCCGTCGGGTTCTTCATGCGGCCGGTCGGCGGCTGGCTGCTCGGTCGGTACGCCGACCGGCGCGGCCGCAAGGCCGCGCTCACCCTGACCGTCACGCTCATGTCCGGCAGCGCGCTGCTCATCGCGGTGGCCCCGACCTACGGGTCGGTGGGGTACTTCGGCGCGGTGGTGCTGCTGGTCGCCCGGCTGATGCAGGGGCTGTCGGTCGGCGGCGAGTACGCGGCGAGCGCGACCTACCTGACCGAGGCCACCCCGCCCGGACGGCGCGGGTTCGCCTCCAGCTTCCAGTACGTGTCGATGACGGCGGGGCAGCTGCTCGGGCTCGGCCTGCAGATCGTCCTGCAGCGGACCATGAGCGAGGAGGCGCTGAAGTCCTACGGGTGGCGCATCCCGTTCGTCGTCGGCGCGGTCGGCGCCGCCGTCATCTTCTACCTGCGGCGCAGGCTGCTGGAGACCGAGGTGTTCACCGAGGCGGCGGACGGCCCGGACCGGGAGGCCGCCGCCGCCGCGGACGAGCGCGGGACGGTCCGCGAGCTGCTGCGGCACCGCCGCGAGGCGGTCCTGGTGATCGCGCTGACGGCGGGCGGGACGCTCGCCTACTACACCTACACGACGTACCTGACCAAGTACCTGTCCAACACCGCGGGGCTGCCGAAGAGCACCGCGTCGCTGGTGAGCTTCTGCGCGCTGCTGGTGTTCGCGCTGCTGCAGCCGCTCGCCGGCGCCCTGTCGGACCGGATCGGGCGGCGGCCGCTGCTGATCGCGTTCGGGGTCGCCGGGACGGTGGGGACGGTGCCGCTGATGACCGCGCTCGGGCACGCGTCCGGGTTCTGGCCCGCCTTCGGGCTGATGCTGACCGGCCTGGTCGTCGTCACCGGCTACACCTCGATCAACGCGGTGGTGAAGGCCGAGCTGTTCCCCACGCACGTGCGGGCGCTCGGGGTGGCGCTGCCGTACGCGATCTCCAACGCGCTGTTCGGCGGGACCGCCGAGTACGTGGCGCTCTGGTTCAAGAAGGGCGGCGCCGAGTCCGGTTTCTACTGGTATGTCGCGGCGTGCGCGGCGCTGTCGCTGGTCGTCTACGTCCGGATGCGCGAGACGCGGGACGTGGCGATGTCCCGCCGGGAGCGCGCCGCCGAAGCAGCACCGGTGCGCGCGTAGCGCGCCCGGCCGGGGGCGCGCGGACATCCGGGTCCGCGCGCTCCGCCCCGCCCGGACGGGCGGGGCCCCCGCCTACCGAGGTGATCGAACATGGAGCCCGACGACGCGCTTCCCGAGTTCCCGCACTGCCCGGAGCACCCGCCGCACCCGTACCGCCCGGACCGCTCGGACGTCCCGGCGTGCGCCGACCTTCCGGCGTTCGCCGACCTCCCGCCGTTTCCGCCCTTCCCGCCGTTCGTGCCGTTCCCGCCGCTCACCGACCTGAGCCTGGAGGAGCCGACCGGACGGGCCGAGGTGCGGATCGTCCGCGTGCCCGAACGGCACGGCGGCGCGGCCGGAGCCGGCCCGGACCGGCGCCCGCGGGACGCGGGCCGCGCGCG
>NZ_JBFAOF010000919.1:0-2832 GCF_040675125.1 Spirillospora sp. NPDC049652
GTGGGTAGCCGCGCACGCCCTGATCGGCCTCGGCCGCATCGCCGAGCTGCGCGGGGACGTGGCGGGCGCGCGGGCCCTGTTCACCGAGGCGCTGCCGCCGCTGGTCGAGATCGAGGCGCGTCCCGAGCTGGCGCGCGCCCTCGCCGGGCTCGGCCGCGTCGCGCTCGCCGCCGGGGACCTGCCCGCCGCGCGCCGCTCCCTCGCCCAGTCGCTGGTGCTGAGCCGAGCCTCCGGCGTCCGGCCCGAGATCGCGCGCGGCCTGGAGGCGTTCGCCGAGCTGCTCGCGCGCGAGGGCGACCAGCGCGGCGCCGTGCTGGTCGCGGGCGCCGCCGCCGGGCTGCGCGAGGCCGCCGCGCACCGCCACACCCCGCATCCGGACGGCCCCGCCCACCCGCCCGGGACGTCCGGCTCGCCCGTGACCCGGACGCCCGGGCACGGCGCGCGCGTCGAACGCATGCTGGAGCCCATCCGGCGGGCCATGGGCGAACCGGTCGTCGCGCAGTGGTTCGGCGAGGGCAGCGCCCTCGGCCCGGACGAGGCGATCGACCTGGCCCTCGGCCCTGACGGCCACGCGGACCTGAAGGACGACGCCGCCGGAACCGGAACCGGGCCGTCGGCCCCGCACGCCGGTGAGACCGCCCCCGGCGCCGGAACGTCCCGTCCGTCCGCGCGCACCGTGTCCCTGGACGTCTCCGGCCTGGAGCACCCGAGCCCAGCGGAGACCGGGCCGCCCCTAGGGAGCCTCCGCGAGCCGGTGAGCGCGGCGGCCGGTCCGCCCGGCGCGCCGTCCGCGCCGGTGACCCCGCCCAGCACGCTGACCGCCCGCGAACGGGAGATCGCGCAGCTCATCGCGCGCGGCCTCAGCAACAAGGGGATCGCGCGGGAACTGGTCATCAGCCCCGCCACGGCCGCCCGGCACGTCGCCAACATCCTCACCAAGCTCGGCTTCAACTCCCGCGCCCAGATCGCCGTCTGGGCCGTGGACCACCAGCTCGCCGACCAGCCGCAGCTCCGCTGACCCCGCGCCCGCCGCGCCCGCGCACCCCCGCCGCGGCTCCGCTGGGTTACATACGTACGTGCACACTTGTGCGCATGTGCGGCCGGGGTCGCCGACCGTAGCGTCGGCCCCATGATCTGCATGCGTGTGGACGCGGCCGCCGGGCACCCGGCGGTCACGGTGTCCCGTGCGGTGTTCGGCGTGACACCCGCGGAGGACCCGGTGACCGAGCTGCGCACCGGCGGCCGCCTCGCCGTCGTGGACGCGCTGGGCGACCGGTTGATGACCCACGCCGAACTGGCCGCCGCCGTCGGGTCCCTCGCGGCCGGACTGGCCCGCGAGGGCGTCGGCCCCGGCACCGTCGTCGCCCTCCACCTGCCCGACAGCCCCGAGTTCGTCGTCGCGCTGCACGCCGTCACGGCCGCCGGCGCGACCCCCATGCCGGTGCGGCCCACCACCCCGGCCGCCGAACTCGCCGACCTGCTCGCCAAGGCGGACGCCGGCGTCCTCATCACCTGGCCGGTGCTGCTCGACATCGCCAAGGCCGCCGTCCGCGAACGGCCCGTCCGCCGGATGTTCTGCTTCGGCGACGAACCCGACGTCGAGTCCGTCTCCGCCCTGCGCACCGGCGCCGCCGCACCGGACGTCCCCGTCGACCCGGCCCGCGACGCCGCGCTCATCGCCTGCACCCGCGGCGACGGCGTCCCGCCCCGCGCCGTCCGGCTCACCCACGCCGAGGTCGTCGCCGGACTCACCCGCGTCGCCGACGCCGGGCTGGTCGGACCGTCCGACGTCGCCCTGTCGGCGCTGCCGCTCGCCGACCCCATCGCGCTGAACGGCCTGCTCAACCCCGGGCTGCGGCTCGGCGCGACGATCGTCACGCTCGCCGGCGCCGGCCGCCACGAACTGCTCCGCGCGATCCAGGACCACCGCGTCACCGTCCTGCTCGCACCGCCCCGGCTGGTCGAGGTGCTCGCCTACGACCGGTCCGTCCCGCGCTACAACCTGCGCTCGCTGCGCGCCGTCGTCAGCACCGGCGGGCCGCTGTCCGCCGAGGCCGCGCGCGCCTGCGCCAACCGGCTCGGCTGCCCCGTCCGCCAGGCGTACGGGACGGCCGAGGCCGCCGGGATCACCCACCTCAACCCGCGCGGGGTGGAGGAGGGCACGCTCGACTCGGTCGGCCTCGGCCTGCTCGGCGTCGCCTGGCGGGTCGTCGACCCGGCCACCGGCACCGACCAGCCCGCCTACCAACCGGGCGAACTGTGCCTGCGGCTGCCGATGACCTCGGCGGCCGCGGTCCCGGTGCGCTGGCTCACCACCGGCGACCAGGCGTTCGCCGACGAGCACGGCCGCGTCTACATCCTCGGCCGGCTCGGCGCCGCCCGCCCCGAGCCGCCCGCCGAGCCCGACGCCGTCCTCGCCGCGCACCCCGCCGTCGCCGACGCCGTCATCGTGCCCGTCCCCGACCTGGAGGTCGGGCTCGCGCCGCACGCGTTCATCGTCGCGACGCGCCCGGTCGCCCGCGACGAACTGCTCGCCTACGTCAACGGCCACGTGCCGTCCTACCGGAGGGTGGTCGCCCTGCACGTCGTCGACCTGATCCCGCGGTCCCCGTCCGGACGGGTCCGCCGCCGGGCGTTGCTGCAGCGTGCGGGGCTGTCCTGATGAGCTACACACCCACCTACACAGTTCTGCGGATGTGGCCGCCCGGCCCGGGTCCGTACGTTCACCCCATGCCTGACGCAGAAGCTGGTCCCGGGACGCTGGCCGAGCCCACCGTGACCAGGGCGGTCCTGTCGTCCGCCCGCGAGCACGCGGCCCGGTTCGGCGGCCGC
>NZ_JBFAOF010000920.1:0-2830 GCF_040675125.1 Spirillospora sp. NPDC049652
GCAGGCTCTCGTGCCGGTCGGCCACGTCGCCGAGCGCGGCCTCCAGAGCGGCGACGTCCAGGTCACCGATCAGGCGCATCGTCAGCGGCACGTTGTAGGCGGCCCCGGCCCCCGCCTCTTCGAGCCGGTTGAGGAACCACATCCGCTGCTGCGCGAACGACAGCGGGATCACCTCGGGCCGTTCGCGAGCCGTCAGCGCCATCCGCACGCCGGACGTGCGGGCGTCGTCGACCAGCCGGGCCAGTTCCACGACGGTGGGCGCGGCGAACAGCTCACGGATGGTCAGCTCGGTCTCCAGGACGGACCGCACCCGCACGATCAGCCGGATGGCGAGGAGCGAGTCGCCGCCGATGGAGAAGAAGGAGTCCTCCGTGCCGATGGTCTCCAGGCCGAGGATCTCGGCGAACAGGCCGCAGAGGATCTCCTCGGTGGCGGTGGCCGGAGCACGGCTGACGCTCTGCCCCACGAAGTCCGGCGCGGGCAGCGCGGCCCGGTCGAGCTTGCCGTTGGACGTCACGGGGAACTCGTCCAGCGCCACGAACGCCGCCGGGACCATGTAGTCGGGCAGCCGCTCGGCCGCGTACTCCCGCAGCCCCTCGATGCCGCCGGTCACGTAGGCCACCAGCCGGATGACACCCGGCTGGTCTTCACGTGCCAGGACCGCGACCTGGTCCACCTTCGGGTGAGCGGCCAGGACGTTCTCGATCTCGCCGAGCTCGACGCGGAAGCCGCGGATCTTGATCTGGTCGTCGGCGCGGCCGGCGAACGCCAACTGCCCGTCTGCGGTCCAGCGGACCAGGTCGCCCGAGCGGTACATGCGCGTGCCGGGGACGAAGGGGCAGGCCACGAACCGCTCGGCCGTCAGCGCCGTCCTGCCGATGTAGCCGCGAGCCAGGCTCGGGCCGGCGATGTACAGCTCCCCCGTCACACCCGGCGGCACCGGCCGCAGCGCCTCGTCCAGGACGTACACGGAGGTGTTCCAGATCGGGCCGCCGATCGAGATCGCATCACCGGGAGTGAGGCGATCGCTCATCGTGGCGCAGACCGTGGACTCGGTCGGACCGTAGGCATTGAACATCCGACGGCCCGGAGCCCACCGCTCGACCAGGCCGGGCGGGCATGCCTCGCCGGCGACGACCAGGTTCACCAGGCTGTCGGGAAGGTTCTCCACTGTGGCCAGCAATGACGGGGGCACCGTCGCGTGCGTCACGCCCAGATCCGCCAGCAGGTCATCGAAACGGCCCCGAGGCGGCATCCGATCCGGCTCGGCCAGCAGAAGCGTCGCGCCCGACAGCAGCGCCATGCACAGCTCCCAGAAGGCGGCGTCGAAGCCCAGCGCGGCCATCTGCGCCACCCGGGCTTCCGCTCCCAGTCCGAAGCGGTCGGCCTGCCAGGCCGCCAGGCTCGCCACACCCCGGTGCGAGACGCCGACGCCCTTGGGCTTGCCCGTCGAGCCCGACGTGTAGATCACGTAGGCGAGCTGATCGGGCGATACCTCGATGCCGAGGGAGGTGTCGTCCTGGACCAGGGAACGGAGGAAGCCCTCATCGACCACCAGGGACGGAGTCGCGTCCGACAGCATGAAGGCGATCCGCTCGGACGGATAGGACGGGTCGATCGGCAGATACGCCGCCCCGGCCTTCACTACACCCAGGATCACCGCGACCAGGTCCGCCGACCGCTCCAGGCGAATGGCCACCAAATCCTCGCGGCCCACGCCGCGCTCCACCAGCGTGCGCGCCACCCGGTTCGAGCGTGCGTCCAGCTCGGCGTACGTCCACCGGATGTCGCCGTACTCCACGGCCATGGCGTCCGGTGACTTGACGACCTGTGCCGCGAACAGGTCCGGCACCGAAGCGGCCGTGACGTCCCGGACGGTGTCGTTCCAACCGACGACGAGACGGTTCCGCTCGTCCGCCGACAGCACCTCCAGTTCACTGACCCGCTTCTCCGGATCGGCGGCCACCTGCCGCAGCACCCGGACGAACCGCTCCGCGAACCCCCGGACCGTCCCCTCGTCGAACAGATCCGTGGCGTAGAGGAGCTCACCGCCGAGGCCGGCGGGCCGGCCGTCCTGGTCGCGCTGCTCCCCCAGCGTGAGCGACAGGTCGAACCGGGCCGCGACCATCTCGTCCGCGCGCAGCGGCTCCACCTGGAGCCCCGGGAGCTCCCAGCCCGAGCCGCCGGTTCCGCCCAGGTTCTGCAAGGTCAGCGACACCTGGAACAGCGGGTGCCGCGACAGCGACCGGACCGGGTTCAGGTCCTCCACGAGCCGCTCGAACGGCAGGTCCTGGTTGGCGAACGCGCCGAGGTCGGCCTCCCGCACCCGGCCCAGCAGCTCGGCGAACGACGGGTCGCCCGCGACGTCCGTCCGGAGCACCAGCGTGTTCAGGAAGAACCCGGCCAGTCCCTCCAGCGCCGCGTCGCCACGACCGGCGACGGCCGTGCCGATCGGGATGTCGGTGCCCGCGCCCAGCTTGGACAGGACGACGGCGAGGGCCGCCTGCATGACCATGAACATCGTGGTGCCGCTGCGCTGGGCCACCTCGGTCAGGCGGCCGTGGACCTCCGGCGGCAGGCCCAGCGGGACGGCCCGGCCTTCGAACGAGCGCTCCTGCGGGCGCGGCCGGTCGGTCGGGATCGACAGTTCGTCGGGGATCCCGGCGAGCGCGTGGCGCCAGTGGTCGAGCTGGCCGGAGATCCGGCTGTCGGGGTCGTCCAGGTCGCCGAGGACGTCCCGCTGCCAGAGCGCGTAGTCGGCGTACTGCACCGGCAGCGGTTCCCAGGCCGGCGCGCCGCCGCCGCGCCGGGCGCCGTAGGCGGTCCCGAG
>NZ_JBFAOF010000921.1:0-2827 GCF_040675125.1 Spirillospora sp. NPDC049652
CGCGGCGCTCGGCGCGCAGCTCGCGCACGCGCTGGCCGCCGTGCACGCGGCCGGGGTGCTGCACCGGGACGTCAAGCCCGCCAACGTGCTGCTGCGCGGGGACGGCCGGGCGGTGCTGACCGACTTCGGCATCGCGGTGATCAGCGGGGACGAGCCGCTGACGCTGTCGGGCCAGCTCGTCGGATCGCCGGAGTACATGGCGCCGGAGCGGCTGACCGGGGGCGGCGCGGGCCCGGCGGCGGACGTGTGGGCGCTCGGCGCGACGCTGGGCGCGCTGCTGACGGGCCGTTCGCCGTTCCGGCGCGGCGACCTCGTGGCCACGATGCACGCGATCACCTCGGGGCGGCCGGAGCTGCCGTCCGGGGCGGGCCCGGTCGGCGACGTCGTCCGGACGATGCTGCGCCGCGACCCGGCGCGCCGGCCGTCGCCCGAGGAGGTCGCGCGACTGCTGGAGACGGGCGGGCTGAAGGCGGGCGGGCTTGGGGCGGGCGGGCTGGCGACGGAAAGGGAGCGGCCGCGACGGCGGCGGGCGGCCGTGCTCGTCCCGGTGCTCGCCACGGTGGCGGCGGTGCTCGCGGGGACGGCCGCGGCGGTGCTGTTCACCCACCCGTTCGGCTCGCACCACGCCGCCGCGCAGCCGCGCGCGGCGCTGACCGGCACCCCGACCGTCCCGGCACAGAGCGCGACGAGCAGCGCGCCGACGGCCACGCCGTCGTCCGCGCCGCCGACCACTCCGTCGACCGCCGACGCTCCCGAGCCGTCGAGCCCGCCTCCCACGCACTCACCGACGGCCGCTCCCACGCAGTCCCCGACGCACCGGCCCAGGACCGTGCCGGTGCAGGTGGACGCCACGAGCGGCTGGCAGGGCACCGGCCTGAACGTGAAGGCCGGACGGCGGATCGCGATCGCCTACCAGGGCGGCGGCTGGACCGTGGACTACCGCCACTTCCCCGAGGTCGGCCCGCAGGGCTATGACTCGGCCACCGACGAGCGGATCTACCAGCGCTGCAAGCTCGACCCGAACCTGGCCTACGGCGTGCTGATCGGCCGGGTGGGCGGCGGGAGCTGGTTCGTGGTCGGCTCGCGCGGCTCGGTCACCGCGCCGGACTCGGGCGAGCTCCGGCTCCGCATCCACGACCAGGACCACTGCCTGGTCGACAACGCCGGGAGCCTGCTGCTGAAGCTCACCTACTGAACCGGCCCGGCTTCGTCCCGGGGCTCGCGCGCTGCGTACGGTGAGGGCATGTGGGAGCGGACGCGGGCACGCCTGAACGACGACCGGCACGGTTTCGGGCTCGCCGCGGCGGCGCTGTACCCGGACGTCCCCAAGGTCGCGGGCACCACCCTCATGGCCCGTCCCGGCTGGATCCCGGACGCGCCGGTGCCGCTGGAGGACGTCCGGACGCGCTGGGAGCCCGTTCCTGAACGTCCGGCGGTCTCCGCGCCCACGCTCGGCCTGCCGGACGGTTTCGCGAGCTACGCCGACGCCATGGCCGCCCTCGCGCCGCCGCGCGTGTTCGAGGACCGGCCGTCCTACCGGCTGCTCTTCGTGGACGGCCTGTCCCTGACGTTCGGCCCGGCCCGGTACTTCGACGCGGTGAACGTGGGCGAGGCCGTCGCGCACGAGCTGGCCGCCGCCGTCCCCGGGCTGCCGGTGCGGGCCTCGGTCGGCGACCCGACCGACCTGACGCGGCGTCCGGCGCTGGTCGCGATCACGACGCTGACCGTCACGGCGTCCGGGCGGTACGTCCTGCACTGGCGCGATCCGGCGAAGGTCGCGCACGCGGGCGGGCTGCACCAGGTGATGCCGGTCGGCGTGTTCCAGCCGCTGACCGGGCGCGGCGTCGAGCTCGACCCCTGGTTCACGATGATCCGGGAGTACTCCGAGGAGCTGCTGGGCGCGTCCGAGGACTACCCGGACGGCTTCGACCAGGAGTCCTGGCCGTTCCACCGGCGGATGACCGAAGCGCGGCGCGACGGCCGCCTGCGCGCCTACCACCTGGGGCTCGGCGTCGATCCGCTGACGCTGGCCGTGGACCTGCTGACCGCGGTCGTCCTGGCGGACGAGGCGTTCGACGAGCTGTTCGGCGACCGGCTCGTCGCGGAGAACGCGGAGGGGCGCGTCCGGCTGGCGGCCTTCGACGGGTCCGCGCCCGAGCCGATGCAGCCCGCCGGGGCCGCCGCGCTCAGGCTGGCGTGGCGGCACCGGCGGGCCCTGGGCGTCACCCCTCGGCGAGCGCCCTGAGCCCGTCCATCGCGTCGTCGAGATGGTCGACCAGCTCGCCCGGGTCCGGCACCAGGTCGCGGCAGGACACCAGGCCCACGTGGACCGTCCCGTCGTAGGAGAACACCGTGATGTTGAGGCCGCCGCTGACGCCGGACACGACCGACAGCGGGTAGTAGGCGAGCACCCGCGCGCCGCACAGGTAGAGCGGGAACTGCGGCCCCGGGACGTTCGACACGATCAGGTTCACCGGCCGGACGGGCAGTCCGGGCAGCACGTTCAGCGCGAGCCGCGCGACCGGCCCGGCGAGCGGCGCGGGCACCATCCCGGCGAGGTCCCGCACCCACGCGCCGGACGAGCCGACGAACCGGCGCTTCGCCCGCTGCATGTCCGCCCGGACGGCCTCGTACCGGGCGGCCGGGTCGGGGACGTGGACGGCGAGCGGCACCGACATCAGCGACACCTGGTTCCCGCCGCCGGCGGGGTCCACCACCCCGTCGCGGCGCAGCGACACCGGGACGCCGACGACCAGCGGGCCGGCCGGGAGCGCGCCGCGCTTGTCCAGCCAGCTCCGCAGCGCGGACGCGCAGACCGCCATCACCA
>NZ_JBFAOF010000922.1:0-2813 GCF_040675125.1 Spirillospora sp. NPDC049652
GCGGCGTACCGCTCGCGCTCCACCCGCTGGCAGGCGACCGCCAGGTCGGCCCCGAGCCCGTGCAGCGCCCGCAGCAGCCCTTCCAGGTAGCGGCTCAGCGCGCCCCGGTCGGCGGACACGGCGGTGGCGTCCAGCAGGATCCGTGGCGGCCGGGCACCGCTCGGCAGGCCCTCGCTCGGCATGATCCCACCCCCGTGACGTAGATCACCCTTGGGACTCCGAGCCTACGCCGATCGAGGGCCGCCCGACGGTTTCCTCCGCGTTTGACACACCGGGGAACCACATCGGCGGGCGGCGGTCAGGCGCGCTTGCGGGCCTGGACGAGGACGATGCTGCCGCGGTCGTTGGGGGCCTTGGCGTCCGCCGCCGCCACCAGCGGGGCCAGCGGCGCGGCGGCGTTGAAGCCGACCTTGCCGCCGTACGCCGACAGCGACAGGTACAGCCGCTCGGCCGCCGCCGTCCGGAACTGGTAGGAGTGCCGGACGAGGTCGAGGCCGCGCGCGTCCATCAGCTTGGCCAGCGACTCGTGCGTGTAGGTGTGCTGCACGTGGTACTTGGCCTTGTGCGCGTCGCGCAGCTTCGGCCAGGCGTCGGCGCGGCTGAGCACGTCGGCGGACATGAAGACCTGCCCGCCCGGCTTCAGCACCCGGGCCATCTCGTCCAGGGACGTGCCGCCGTCGTCGAAGTGCTCGATCGCGCAGACCGACAGGATCGCGTCGAACGAGCCGTCCTGGAACGGCAGCTTCAGCGCGTCGCACTCGACGAGCGCGGGCGGGTGCGCCAGCGTCCGGCCGTATTCCATCTTCCCGCGCGCGAGGTCGATCGAGACCGCGTAGGCGCCGCGCCTGCGGGTCTGCCCGGCCCAGTAACCGTCGCCGCCCGCGACGTCGAGCACCTTCCGGCCGCGCAGGTCGTCGCCCATCCAGTCGAGGAGCGTCCCCGCCTCGCGGTACCGGCACACGTGCACCTGGTGCCCGACGAAGGCCACCACATCCGAGATCTTCATCGGCCCCAGCCTATAGACGAAGCCGGCCCGTGGCGCGCCGCGCGCCGCACGCGCCGCCGGTCCGGGCAGGGCTGACCGGATGCTGAACAGGGCTGAACAGGGCCGGGCGAGGCCGGGCGCGGAACTCCCGGTCCGGTCGCGGAGGTCCCCTACGCTGGGGACGTGACTGCCAAGGCCCTCGCCATGCGCGCGCTGCGTGTCGTGCTGATACTGCTCGCGCTCGGCTTCTGCGTGTGGTCGCTGGCGTCGCAGTGGGACGACACGGTCCGCGCGTTCGAGCAGCTGTCCTGGTACACGCTGCTCGGGGCCTTCGCCCTCGGCTACGCCGGGCTGGTGGCCTGGATGCTGGCCTGGCGGACGTTCCTGAGCGGCCTCGGATCGGAGATCCCGGTGGCCGCCGCCTACCGGATCGCCTTCGTCTCCGGCCTCGGCAAGTACGTCCCCGGCATGGTGTGGGTGCTCGTCTCGCAGGTCGAGATGGCGCGCGAGTACCACGTGCCGAGGGCGCGGAGCTTCTCCGCGACGGTGCTGGCGATCGCCACGTCCACGGCGTCCGGGCTGGCTGTCGCGGCGGTGACGCTGCCCCTGACGTCGCCGGAGGCGCGGGACCGCTACTGGTGGCTGTTCCTGCTGGCCCCGGTGCTGCTGGCGTGCCTCCACCCGAAGATCGTCGCGTGGGGCCTGAACCTGGCTCTGCGGATCGTGCGCCGCCCTCCGCTGGAGCACCCGGTGAGCCTGTCCGCGACGCTGCGCGCGGTGCTGTGGACGGTCGCCGGCTGGCTGCTGTTCGGCGGCCACCTGTGGGTGCTGTCCGCCGCGGCGGGCGGGTCCGGCGCGGGCCTGCCGTTCCTGGCGACCGGCGCGTACTCGCTGGCGTTCGTGGCCGGGCTGCTGGTGTTCCTCGCGCCCGGCGGGCTCGGGGCGCGCGAGGCGGTCATGGTGCTGGTGCTCTCGCCGGTGCTCGCGACGGGCGCGCCGATCGTGGTGGCGCTGGCGTCCCGGGTGCTGCTGACGGCCGCCGACCTGATCGGCGCGGGCTCGGCGTTCCTGCTCGGCCGCCGCGTCCGGAAAGATCTGCCGGACGGGAATGAACCGGCCCCCGCCGGCCTTTCCCCGAATGCACGGACCCCGAGCAGCCAGACCCCGAGTGACCCGGCCGCGGATGACCGGGCCCCGAGCGCACCGGCCCCCGGTGCGCGGCCGACGGGCACCCGCCCCACCAAGGAGCAAGCATGAGCGCCCCCATCACCGTCACCGACGCGACGTTCGACGAGCTCGTCCTCAAGAGCGAGACCCCGGTCCTGGTGGACTTCTGGGCGGACTGGTGCGGCCCCTGCAAGATGATCGCGCCGGTCCTGGACGCCATCGCGGCCGAGCAGGACGGCAAGATCACCATCGCGAAGATGGACTACGACCAGAACCCGAAGACGCCGAGCCAGTTCGGCGTGCTCGGCCTGCCCACCCTGCTGCTGTTCAAGGACGGCGCGGTGGCCGAGCAGATCGTCGGCGCCAAGCCGAAGCGCGCCCTGCTCAAGATCCTGGAGCCGCACCTGGCGTAGCCGGGCCGGGCGCCTCGTCCGCGCCCGCGCCGCCACCGGTCGCGCCGCCGGTCGTGCCGTCGCCGCCGCCGCCGGTCGTCCCGGTGGCGCCGGTCACGCCCGCCGCGCCGGTGAGCGTGGCGAGATAGACGTCCCAGAGCGGGCCGTGGTCGGGAGCCTCGACCGCGGCCCGCAGCCGTTCCGGCTCCCCCGGCTCGTAGAAGCGCTTGATCGCCGCGGCGAGCGAGGCGACGTCGTCGGGGTCGGCG
>NZ_JBFAOF010000923.1:0-2809 GCF_040675125.1 Spirillospora sp. NPDC049652
CGCGCGACGACGGGCCGACGTTCGCGATGGTCCGCGCCGCGCGGACGCTCGGCTGCTTCCAGATCGAGTCGCCCGGCCAGCGCGAGCTGGTCGCCAAGCTGCTGCCGCGCACGGTCGGCGACCTGGTCGTGGACATCTCCCTGTTCCGTCCCGGGCCGGTCGGCTCGGACATGGTGAATCCGTTCCTGGACGCCCGGCACGGCCGCCGCCCGGCGGTCTTCCCGCACCCCGACCTGGAGCCGGTGCTGCGCGAGACCCAGGGCGTCGTCGTCTGGCACGAGCAGGTGCTCCGCGTCCTGGACGTCATGACCGGGTGCGGCCTGTCCGACGCCGAGGGCATGCGCCGCCGGATGTCCAGCGCGGAGGGCCTGGAGGCGGTCGGGACGTGGTTCCGGGAGCGGGCGGACGCGCGCGGGTACGACGCCGCGACGGTCGAGCGGGTCTGGCGGACGCTCGCCGCGTTCGGCGCGTTCGGGTTCTGCAAGGCGCACGCCGCGTCGTTCGCGCTGCCCACCTACCAGTCGGCGTGGCTGAAACGGCACCACACGGCCGCGTTCTTCGCCGGGGTCCTCACCCACGACCCCGGCATGTACCCGAAGCGGGTCATCCTGGACGACGCGCGGCACTTCGGCGTGCCGATCCTGCCGCTGGACGTCAACCGGTCGGCGGCGCTCTGGCGGGTCGAGGACGGCGGGATCCGGGTGGCGCTCACCGAGGTCCGGGGGATCGGCGAGTCCGAGGTCGAGCGGATCGTCGCGCGCCGCCCGTACGCCTCGCTCGGCGACTTCTGGCGGCGGGCCCACGCGTCCCGGCCGACCGTGGAGCGGCTCGTCCTCGCGGGCGGGTTCGACGCGCTGTACCGCGGCACCCCGGTCGGCCGCCGCGACCTGCTGTGCCGGGTCGGCGCGCTCGACCGGGCGTCCTCGGTGCGGCCGTCCGCCGGGCTGGTCGAGGGCCAGCTCCCGCTCGGCGACGCGCCCGACGGCGACGATGGGCACGGCGGCGGGGGTCTCGGGACGCCCGAGCCGGGGATGCTGGAGGACGTCCCGCTGGGCGAGCTGCCGCCGATGGCGCCGTCGGAGATCGTGGAGGCCGAGCTCGACATCCTCGGCATGGACGTCAGCCGGCACGTGATCAGCTTCTACGGCGACCTGCTGCGCGCGCTCGGCGTGGTCCCGGCCCGCGACCTGCCGGACCGGGACAAGGGGGAGGAGGTGCTGGTCGCGGGGGTGAAGGTGGCGACGCAGACCCCGGCCGTCCGGTCCGGGCAGCGGGTGATCTTCGCGACCCTGGACGACGCGACCGGCCCGGTCGACCTGACCTTCTTCGAGTCCGTCCAGGACCGCTGCGCCGCCACGGTGTTCGGCTCGTGGCTGCTGCTCGCGCGCGGCCGCGTGCACAAGCCGGGCTTCCGCGCCGCGTCGCTGACCGCGTCCGAGTGCTGGGACCTCGGCGTGCTGGACGCGGCGTGGCGCGAGGGCGGGATCGGGGCCGTCCGGCGGCTCATGGCGGCGTCCGGGCCGCCCCGGGGCCGTCCGATCGGCCGCCGGACGACCTACGCCTCGGGGTTCGCGGCCAGCCCGTACGCCGACGTCGGCCACGCGGGCCCGCAGGTCAGGCGTCCGCCCGCGGCCCGCCTCTGGCACACCAGCCAGGGCAGCTCCGGCCCGACCGACCCTTGACCGGTCGTCTCCTTAGTCGGGGCGGGCGATCTGGAGGCGGGTCACCTGGTAGACGACGCTCATCGCGAGGGTCGCCGCGAGGGCCTGGAAGGCGGCCGCCGCCACGCCCAGGTGGACGGTGAGGCGCGCGTCGGCGAGCGAGTCGGCCCCGCCGCGCGCGAACGACCGGGACAGCAGCAGGGCGAGCAGGACGCTCAGCCACCACGCGCCGATCAGGCCCCCGGCGGCGTGCCGCTGCGACATCCGGTAGCGGCCGGTGGTCACCAGGACGTCGTACAGCAGGCGCGGCGGCACCCACAGGTTCGCCACCGGGACGAGCCAGCCGAACACCACCCAGCCCCGGCGGTGCCGGTGCGGGCCGGGCGACTGGGTGTAGGCCCGCCACAGCCATGAGACGAACATGACCCCGGTGACGGCGGCGAGCACCGCGCAGATGACGAACAGGTCGGAGAACGGGAGCAGGGAGTGCCGGGTCGAGGCCGGGTCGTAGCCGTCCTGGGTGGCCGTCCGCAGCGGATGGGACATCCGGACCAGGCTGATCCCGGCGCCCAGCGCGAGGAACGCGTGGAAGCCCAGCAGCATGAACACCGCGACCCCGACGGCCCGGAAGTCCCTGCGCCTGGCCCATGCTCCGCAGGCCGGGCAGCGCGCGACGTCCGCCGGGACGATGTCGCCGCACAGCGCACACGGCATGGGGGACACCTCCGAGGACTTTCTAGTCCATTGCCTCGGATACTACGTACCTTTGACCCGCGCCGCGCGCCGTGGGCCGAGCACGGTCAACCGCACGGGCCCGACATCTGTCACCGGGAGGAGCGGGGTGTGGGTCACTGCCAGAGGACGGCGCGGGTGACGGCGTAGGCCGCCCCGAGGGTCAGCGCGAGCCAGAGCGCGGCCGTGCCGAGCGCGGTCGGCCCGCCGCGCAGGATCCGGTCCAGGCGTCCTCCGGTCGCGACGATCAGCGTCCACCACTGCACGGCCATGAACACCGTCGCGAACGCGGAGCCGAAGCCGGTGAAGGCGAAGCCGAGCACCAGCGTCACCGGGGTGATCGCGTGCAGGAACACCGCCGTGCCGTCCGCGCCGGCGCGGCGCAGCAGGGCCAGGACCGCGCCCCAGCCGAGGGC
>NZ_JBFAOF010000924.1:0-2804 GCF_040675125.1 Spirillospora sp. NPDC049652
TGGCCGAGGCCGCCGAGCGCGACCGGGCCCCGCGCCGCCGGCTGTCGGAGCAGGAGCGCGTCCGGCACGCCAAGCTGGAGCGGATCGAGGCGGCGGGCGTCGAGCCCTACCCGCTCGGGTTCGACCGCACCGGCCTGGCCGCCGGGCTGCGCGAGCGGTACGGCCACCTCGCCCCGGACGCCGCCACCGGGGAGACCGCCGCGATCGCCGGCCGGGTCATGCTCGAACGCGACCACGGCGGGCTGGTCTTCGCGACCCTGCGCGACGAGTCCGGCGACGTCCAGGTGATGCTCGCCGCCGACGTGCTGGGCCGCGAGCCGCTGCGGCGGTGGAAGACGATGATCGACCTCGGTGACCAGGTGGGCGTGACCGGCGAGGTCATGACGACCCGGACCGGCGAGCTGTCGGTGCTGGCGTCCGGGTGGAAGCTCACCGCCAAGTGCCTGCACCCGCTGCCGGACAAGCGCGGCGGGCTCGCCGACCCCGAGGCCCGCGTCCGGCACCGGGCGGTGGACCTGATCGTCAACGACGAGTCGCGCCGGATGCTGCGGATGCGCGGCGACGCGGTCTGCGCCGTCCGGGACGTCCTGCGGGGGCGCGGCTACCTGGAGGTCGAGACGCCGATCCTGCAGCCGATCCACGGCGGCGCGACGGCGCGTCCGTTCACCACCCGGATCAACGCCTACAACATGCGGCTGTACCTGCGGATCGCGCCGGAGCTGTACCTGAAGCGGCTGCTGGTCGGCGGGGTCGGCAAGGTCTTCGAGATGGGCCGCGACTTCCGCAACGAGGGCGTGGACGCGACCCACAACCCCGAGTTCACGATGCTGGAGGCGTACGAGCCCTACGGCGACTACGACACGATGGCGGAGCTGACCCGCGAGCTGGTGCTCGCGGGCACCCGCGCCGCGCTCGGCACGACCGTGGTCGTCCGGGACGGCGTCGAGCACGACCTGGCCGCGCCGTGGAACCAGATCACCGTCTACGGGTCGGTGTCGCACGCGCTGGGGGAGGAGATCACGACCGACGCCCCGCGCCCGGAGGTCGCCCGGCACGCGGCCCGCGCGGGCATCGAGGTCGACCCCGAGTGGGGGCAGGGGCGGATCGTCCAGGAGCTCTACGAGGCGCTGGTCGAGGACGGCCTGACCGCCCCGACGTTCGTGCGGGACTTCCCGGCCGAGACGTCCCCGCTGACCCGCCCGCACCGCAAGGACCAGCGGCTCGCCGAGAAGTGGGACCTGATCGTCTTCGGCATGGAGCTCGGCACCGCCTACTCGGAGCTGATCGACCCGATCCTGCAGCGGCGGCGGCTCACCGAGCAGTCGCTGCTGGCGGCGGGCGGCGACGCCGAGGCGATGGAGCTGGACGAGGACTTCCTGCGGGCCCTGGAGTACGGCATGCCCCCGGCGGGCGGCATGGGCATGGGCGTCGACCGGCTGCTCATCGCGCTCACCGGCCGGTCCATCCGGGAGTCGGTCGCGTTCCCGCTGGTCAGGCCGGGCCGCTGAGCCGGTCCGGGCGATCTCTCCCGGCGGTATGACGTTTTCATGACTTAGCGGGAAAAATGGGGAGGGATTCCCAACGGGAGTGAGGACGGTCCGCGACGTGAGCGACATCCCCCGGCGTGCGGTCACCCGCACCGCCAAGCTGGCGAGCCTGCCCCTCGGCTTCGCCGGCCGCACCGCGCTCGGCCTGGGCAAGCGGACCCTCGGCAAGCCCGCCGAGGCGGTCGCGCTGGAGGTCCAGCGGCGCACCGCCGACCAGCTGTTCGCGGTGCTCGGCGAGCTCAAGGGCGGCGCGATGAAGGTCGGCCAGCTGCTGTCGATCTTCGAGGCGGGCCTGCCGGACGAGCTGGCGGCGCCGTTCCGCGCCAGCCTGACCCGGCTGCAGGAGGCGGCCCCGCCGATGCCCGCCGCCACCACGCACAGGGTGCTGGCCGAGGGCCTCGGCCCGGACTGGCGCGACCGGTTCGCCTCGTTCGACGACCGGCCCGCCGCGGCGGCGTCGATCGGCCAGGTCCACAAGGCGGTCTGGGCGGACGGCCGGACGGTCGCGGTCAAGGTGCAGTACCCGGGCGCGGGCGCCGCGCTGATGAGCGACTTCAACCAGATCTCCCGGCTCAGCCGCCTGATCAACCCGCTCTTCCCGGGCGTGGAGGCCAAGCCGGTCATCGCCGACCTGCGGCGCCGGCTGGAGAAGGAGCTCGACTACGAGGACGAGGCCGCCGCGCAGACGGCCTTCCACGACGCCTACGCGGGCGACCCGGACTTCGCCGTCCCCGCCGTCGTCGCGCAGTCCGGCCACGTGCTGGTCACCGAGTGGCTGGACGGCACGCCGCTGTCGAAGGTCATCGCGTCCGGGACCAAGCCGGAGCGCGACCGGGCCGGGGTGCTGCTGTTCCGCTTCCTGCTGTCGGGACCGTCCCGCTGCGGGCTGATCCACATCGACCCGCACCCGGGCAACTTCCGGCTGCTCGCCGACGGGCGGCTCGGCGTCATGGACTTCGGCGGGGCCGCGCGCGTCTCGGACGAGCTGCTCTGGTCCCTCGGCCGGATGGTGGCGATCGGCACCGGAGGCGACCCGGAGGAGATGGTCGCCAACGCCGTCGACGAGGGCTTCCTCGCGCCGGACGCCGACGTGGACCCCGAGCAGTTCGCCGACCTGGTCGTCCCGCACGCGACGCCGTTCACGCGGGAGACCTTCCAGTACACCCGGGAGTGGCTGCGCCGGGAGACCGGCCGCAGCCTCGCCATGGCGACCGACATGCGGCCCGGCAGCCTCGCCCGGCAGCTGCGGCTGCCGCC